>JAHBWO010000062.1 GCA_019636945.1 Nitrospira sp.
CTGAACAGTTATTCCGTCTATGTGTTGGGGGAAGTGACCAAGCCGGGTAAGTACCAGGCCAAATCCTACATCACGTTACTTCAGGCCATCTCGATGGGTGGCGGTTTTACGGAATACGCAAAGAAAAACAAACTGCAGGTGGTACGCAACCGATTGAACGGCGACAACAAAATCCACGAAACCCGCATTCCTGTCCGGTATGACGACCTCCTGGCCGGTCAGGGAGAACCGGGCAACATGATTTTGCTGTCTGGCGACACCGTCATCGTGCCTTAAGAAGTCTCCTGCCTTGGTCGATGCCCAGGTAATTCCGGACTGGCGCATGTCTTACACGATTCGATTTCCGGAGATCTCTGCGGCTGTCTGATGTTCCAGGTTGCCGTCATTTGTGTGCGGCAACAGGACCGCCACATGTAACACGTTTTCCGGTGATTGAATTGTGCTGTGATAGCAGGACTACAACGAGGCACGGCAGGTTGCCTTGGATCGCCCTAATTCTCATGTGGGTATGGGGCGTCGGAAGCGATTTGCTCAGTCCGATGCTCACGCGAGCTGACACGAAGGTGATCCCCACCGCAGTCTTGTCTGAGCGATACGATACCAATGTCTTCTACGCCCCACCGGAGTTGCTGCCTCAAGGACAACGGCGGAGCGATTTCGTCTCGACGCTTGCGGGCGGTGTGCAGTTGCTCCATAAGTCTCGGGCTATCGAGGCTAGTCTCACGGCAGGCGGGGATGCCAATGCCTATGCCTACAACACCGGCTTGAATTATCTATCAACGACTGCCGATGCCTATGCGAGGCTTGATGGGTGGGTCGGGCAGTTTGCCGAAGGGGCGAAGTTGTTGATTGCCGAACGATTCCGCTACACGCCCGAGCAGCCGAGCTTCTTCACCGGAACGAAGGCTCAGACACTCGACGATCCATTCTTGCGAGGCATCCAAGGTTTCCGCGCTAATACGTTTTCCAATACCACATCCGCCAATGGGGAACTGCCGATCTTTCGAGGGCTGGCTTTGCAAGGTAGTTATTCCTTTTCGACGTATCGGGTAGGATCGATTGTGGCCCTGACCTCAACAGGCGCAGCCTTTTTCGACACCAATGTTCATACGTGGTCAATGGGTCCCGGGTTCAGATTGAGTCCAGTGGATCATGTGGCTCTTTCCTATCAACAGAGTCTAGTGAGCCAGAAATTGACTAACAGTGGTCCGGGTATCGCACAAGATTTGTCCTATAACTCACAGGAAGTCTTTGCCAGGTATACGAGGATCATGCCTGATTGGACTGCCGTGGTTCAGGGGGGGGCGACGCTGATTGAACCGGCAAGTCAGGCCTTCCCGAGTGCTACCCTGACCGTGACGACCAACCCCGAGCGTTCCACGTTGCTTCGCCTAGATCTCTCGCGAAAGGCTGCGCCGTCATACTTTTTTGCAGCGGGATCCACGATCAGTAATGTGGCGCAGGTGGCAATTTCCCATCGGCTATCCAAGCGATTCAGTCTGCGCGGCAGCTTTAGTTACGGATACAACGAGATTGTGCCGGGCAAAACTATTAAGTTTGAGAACCGGAGTGCGCTGGCAGGTATTAATTACAACCTCACGAGAACGATGTCGCTCGACCTTTCTTATAACTACAACAACTTTACCATCAAACAACCAGGCACACCGTTCGAAGTACAGCGGGATGTGGTCATGCTCTCCCTAACAGCGCAATGGAAATAGCATCTTGCATGTGGTGAACGGCGATTTTGAAACTGATTTGAGGTAACGACGTGGAGCAGACGGTGAAACTCGACACGATAGCAGGCGCGGCAGCTGAGCAAGTGCCCTTGTTGGTGCTTCGCCCCAAGAAGGGGTGGCAACAACTTGGCCTCAAGGATCTGTGGCAATATCGTGAGCTGCTCTATTTCCTCTGCTGGCGAGATATTAAGGTTCGCTACAAACAAACGGCGCTGGGCGTGGCATGGGCGATTGTTCAGCCGTTGATGACGATGGTGCTCTTTAGCTTGTTTTTTGGCCGGCTGGCAAAAATGCCATCGGATGGCGTGCCCTATCCGCTCTTTGTTTTCACGGCGCTGGTTCCATGGATGTTCTTTTCCAACGGCATCACGCAGTCAGCGGGCAGTTTAGTAGAAAATGCCAATCTGCTGAAAAAGGTCTACTTTCCGCGTCTGGCCGTTCCTGTTGCGAGTATTATTGCCGGTGTGGTGGACTTTTTCTGCTCGTTCGTCGTGCTGGTTGCCCTGATGATGTATTACGGCATAGTTCCCTCTGTGTCCATTCTCACGCTGCCGTTGTTCCTCGCGCTGGCCTGTATAGCTTCTCTGGGAATCGGTCTCTGGCTCTCCGCCTTGAATGTGCAGTTTCGAGACGTGCGGTACGTGATTCCTTTTTTGACCCAGCTCTGGTTGTTTGCGACCCCCATTGCCTATCCCAGTAGCCTACTGTCTGAGCCATTGCGAACGCTGTATGGTCTGAATCCAATGGTTGGTGTGGTTGAAGGGTTCCGCTGGGCGTTGCTGGGCACCGAGACCTCGCCAGGACCTATGTTGCTGGTATCCTCCCTGGCAAGTGTGATCGTCTTGGTCACCGGCGCATTTTATTTTCGGCGAATGGAAGTCACTTTTTCCGACAGGGTATGAAGCGTATGGCTGATCTAGCAGTTCGTGTTGAGCAACTCTGGAAGCAGTACCGTGTCGGGCGACAGCCTGAACGTTATTCCACGCTTCGAGATACCATTACCAATACCTTCCGGGCACCAATTCATCTGGCGCAAAACCTTTTTCGCGGAGAACGAAACCGGCGTCCGTCTGGTGACGATCATTTTTGGGCGGTGAAGGATGTCTCGTTCGATATCCGCCGCGGAGAGGTCGTCGGCATCATCGGGCGTAATGGTGCGGGAAAAAGCACCTTGCTCAAAATGCTCTCGCGGATCACTGAACCGTCGTTGGGGCAGGTTGCGCTGTATGGGCGGGTCGGATCACTCCTGGAGGTCGGCACCGGTTTTCATCCTGAGCTGACCGGGCGGGAAAACATTCAGCTGAATGCCGCCATCCTCGGGATGAAACGTGAAGAGCTCGCGGCGAAGTTTGACGAAATTGTGGCCTTTGCTGAGGTAGAAAAGTTTATCGATACGGCCGTCAAACACTACTCCAGCGGGATGTATCTCCGGTTGGCATTCTCGGTGGCAGCTCACCTGGAGCCGGAGATTCTGATTGTCGATGAAGTGCTGGCGGTAGGCGACGCAGCCTTTCAAAAAAAGTGTCTGGGCAAAATGGAGGGCGTGGCCAAAGAAGGACGTACGGTGCTCTTTGTCAGCCACAATATGCAGGCAGTGACGCGCCTCTGTGAACGCGTGATTTTGCTCGAGAATGGCGAGGTTGCAGGCGATGGACCGGCCAGCCAATTGGTGACCCGATATCTGTCATCCAGCGAGGGCAGCACCAAACTTCGAGAATGGAACGATCCTGTTCGGGCTCCAGGCAGCGATGTCGTCCGTCTTCGGGCCGTGCGAACTCGTGCAGAAGATGGCCAACCGACTGATTTGGTAGATATTCGAAAACCAGTCGCTGTCGAGATCGAATACGACGTCCTCAAGTCAGGGTGTATGTTTCATCCTTGCTTCAGTGTGCACAATAGTGAGGGCGTGCATCTGTTCTCTGCCCAGGATACAGATCGGACATGGATGCGAAAGCCGCGACCGGCAGGACGATATACGAGCACCGGCTGGATCCCCGGAGATTTATTGAACGAAGGCGCGATGTTTGTAGGCGTGGCGATCTGGACGCTGGCTCCGGATATTTGCCACTTTTACGAACGAGATGCCGTTGCCTTTCATGTCGTCGACTCCTTTGAAGAAGGATCGTCACGGGGGGGGTGGTTGGGAAACGTCCCTGGAGTCATCCGACCTTTCTGCAAATGGGATACGCAAGTCGAATACTCTATGCAGGAAGCGCTTCATGCCGAACCGCAAGAGCAGTTAAAGGGCTAAGCGATGATCGGAGGAGTATTGGTCGCGGCAGGACTTGTGTCGATACTCAGGGGCTCGGGTGAGTGGCGACATGTCGCCCGCTCCGACTGATCGGTTCTTCCATTCTCAGAGAGCTTTCCTCCTGATGCCCGTCTTCAGAAAATTCACGCTGGATTGCGCACACTTCTTCATGCTCTGGGCCTGGGTCTGGCCGGTCGGGCGGCTGGCGACTTGGTGCGCAACCTGGTTTGTGCCACCGGATCGGGGGCGTTCCTGCTTAACCTGGTTTAACCGGAAAGGCTATGTGTCACTCGAAGCCACTATTTACGGCGTCGATGTTAGGCTGGGAGACAATGTGTTCGTGGGAGACCGTGTCGTCCTGTATCAAGATCGGGATGGTGGTCCGATCGAAATGGGAAAAGGTGTGCATATTTACGGTGACACACATATACAAACCGCACAAGGCGGTCGTATTACCATCGGCGCCAATACGCATATTCAGCCCCGGTGTCAATTTACCGCTTGTCTTGCCCCCATTGAGATTGGAACCGGCGTGCACATTGCGACAGGTTGTGCATTCTATCCATACGATCATGGGGTGGATCCTAATATGCTGATAGGCGAACAGCCCTTGCAAAGCAAGGGACCGATTCGTGTGGACGACGACGCATGGTTGGGGTGCGGGGTGATCGTGTTATCCGGCGTACGTATAGGAAAAGGGGCTGTTGTCGGTGCTGGCTCCGTTGTCACGCGAGATATCCCGGATGGAGCCATCGCTGTCGGCTCTCCTGCCCGTGTCATCAAGATGAGAAGTGATCTACTGGAATCGGAGGCTATTGGAAGGTCCCATTCTTGAGCGAAGCACTTGACGGTGATGGTTTCACACACTGTAAAAATTCTCGCAGGCACTACGACCTGCGCTCTCGCCATATGTATCATTATGTCCGCCACGATGGGATGTCTGTTGATTCCATCGTTATCATTGGCGAGCCCTGAAACGACGATTGGCCCGGCCAAAGGGCCGTTGAGGGTGCTGAAGTCAAACCCACGCTACTTTTCCGATCAAACCGGCAAGGTGGTCTATTTGACCGGCATGCACATCTGGAATAATTTTCAGGATTGGGGTGGCCAGGCAGATTTGGACTATACGGCCTACCTTCAGCGGCTGGAGGCCTACAATCACAACTTTATTCGGATGTGGACATGGGAGCACGCGCCGGTGCCTCCGCAGCAAGGACAATGGCCGGATGCGCCTTCCCGGTATGAACGATCAGGACCTGAGGGTGACTTTTCCGGCCAGCCGAGGTTTGATCTCACCAAATTAAACCAGGAATATTTCGACCGCTTACGGTCGAGGGTTCAAGCCGCTCAGAATCGTGGCATCTATGTGTCTGTGATGTTGTTTCAAGGGGGGAGTATTGAAGCGAAAGGCGAGCCCGTCAATCCATGGGTAGGCCATCCGTTTAATGTGAAGAACAATGTAAACGGCATTGATGGGGACCTCAATCACGACGGGGAGGGTAAGGAAGTACATACGCTCAAGATCCCGGCTGTGACGAGGGTTCAAGAAGCCTATGTGAGAAAAGTCATCGACACACTGAATGATCTCGACAATGTGTTGTATGAGATTAGCAACGAAAGCCATCGTGATTCCCAGGATTGGCAATATCACATCATCCAGTACATCAAGCAGTACGAGGCCGGTAAAGCGAAACAGCACCCTGTGGGCATGACCGTAGAGTATCCCTATGGGGATAATGCGGATCTCCTCGCCAGTCCGGCTGACTGGGTTTCCCCGAACGAATGGGCCATTCCCGGCCGGCAAGACCTAGAGTCTACCTATAAAGTCGACCCTCCACCCACAGATGGACGCAAGGTCATATTGGCTGATACGGATCATTTGTGGGGCCTCGGGGGTAATCCCGAGTGGGTCTGGAAAAGTTTTACACGAGGGTATCAACCAATATTTATGGACCTCGACGAGCCCCGGTTTGTCAAACATTTGAAACCTGAGAATCGTGAGACATGGGAGGCCACACGGCGGGCGATGGGGCAAACATTGGCACTTGCGCGACGAATTCCGCTACAGACCATGTTGCCTGCTACGGAGATCGCCTCATCCGGTTACTGCCTGACAAATCGTGAATCCAGTTACGTGGTGTATCTGCCCGTGGATTACTACGGATCGGGTCGAAGGACCGTGGCGGGGAAAGTGCTCCGCTTCTTGTTCCGAAAGGAAATGATCAAGAAGATAGTTTCGGTGGACCTGTCAGCGGCAACCGGTTCGTTTCTGGTGGAATGGTTTAATGTTGGTACAGGCGAAGCCGTCCCTGTCGGCACGACGACTGGGGGGAACGTCCAACATTTTGCGGCTCCTTTTCTAGGCGATGCCGTGCTGTATCTAACTGCTGGTAAGTGAGAACCTGTTTTATGATACCCACTCATCAACCGTTGGTAACGGTGGTCACACCTGTATACAACGGAGAAAAGTATCTTGCTGAATGTATCGAAAGTGTACTGGCGCAGACCTATGCCAACTGGGAATACTATATCGTTAATAACCGCAGTACAGATCGAACGCTCAGCATTGCCGAATCGTATGCATCAAAAGACGCTCGAATTCGAGTCATTACGAATTCGGAGTTCGTATCAAGGGGCGAAAATCACAATATCGCATTTCGGCAGGTTTCCCAGAACAGCAAATATTGCAAAATGGTACATGCGGACGATTGGTTGTTCCCCGAATGCATCTCGAAGATGGTCGAGCTTGCCGAGGCGAATCCAACGGTCGCAGTGGTCGGGGCGTATGGGCTTCGGAATGACCGGGTGGTTTGGGATGGGCTCCGGTATCCCAGTTCGTTCATGAGCGGCCGGGAGGTCTGTCGGAAGGTTTTCATGAACGGGATCTTTGTTTTTGGGACACCGACGTCCGTGCTGTTTGCGTCGGATGTAGTGAGGAGCCGTCCCGCGTTTCACAATGTAGACAATGAGCATGCTGATGCTGAAGCTTGCTTTGAAGTCCTCCAAGACAGAGATTTTGGTTTTGTACACCAGGTACTGAGCTATACTCGCGTGCATGCGGAAAATGCATCGACCTTTGATGAGGTCTGCATGTGGCTTCCTGAGATCGAAATTCTGCTCAAGTACGGACCGATCTACCTTAGTGCAGACGAATATAAGCAGGAAACGGAGAAGATCTGGGATCAGTATTACACCTTTCTGGGTTCACGGGTATTTCGCAACAGGGCCAAGGGGTTCTGGTCGTATCACCGCAACACGCTCGATCGAATCGGATATCCGCTTGAGGTGCGGCGGGTTGCGAAAGCCATCGCGCTGAAGATCTTCGACTTGTTGTTGAATCCGCTTACCACCTCGACACGGATTGTCGGTCGCCTCACCGCGAATTGATGTCCTTCAAGATAGTCACGTTACAAGAAGATGCGTTTCCTCGCCTTATTCGGAGGAGGCCGGGGATGCCGCAGAGTGGTGCGCAAATTGTCTTCGTTCTCCCTCCAACTTTTGAGAAGACTCTGAGTATCTCAGCATGTGTGGTCTCGCGGGAATGATAGGCCTCAATGGCCGAACTGTGGATGCGACGGCGTTGGAACGCATGGCGTTCAGCCTTCAGCACCGGGGGCCAGACGATAAAGGTATGTATGTCAACGGCGCTGTCGGGTTTGGCTTCCGACGGTTGTCGATTCTGGATCTTTCACCCGGTGGCCATCAGCCGAAGGTGAGCCGCGACGGGAAGGTGGCCATCGTCTTTAACGGGGAAATCTACAATTACATCGAGCTGAGAGCCGAGCTTCAGACGCTGGGCCATACGTTTGAATCCAGCGGTGACACCGAGGTGCTCCTTGCTGCCTATCGAGAATGGGGAACAGATTGTTTGCCCAGGCTCAATGGCATGTGGGCGTTCCTGATCTATGATGTCGCGGAAAGGAAAGTTTTCGGTTCGCGGGACCGTTTCGGTGTGAAGCCGTTGTATCGGCATACAACCGGAGACATGGTGTTGTTCGGGTCTGAGATCAAGGCGATTCTGGAGTCCGGATACTACCAAACCAGACTGAATTGGAGCGTGGCGACGGCATTCCTGCTTCGAAATCAGCTGGACGTGGATAGTCAGACGTTTTATGAGGGGATTGAGCAGGTCCCCGCCGGCTCTGCATTCGAACTGCATCTGGACGGACGATATCGATCGTGGTCATTCTGGTCCCTGGACGAGATCGAACCGACGCACGCACAGGAACCGATCGAGGCTTTTAAACATCTGTTCGATGATGCAGTACGGCTTCGGATGCGAAGTGATGTGCCGGTCGGAGTTTGTTTGTCTGGCGGCCTGGATTCCACCTCTATTCTGTGCAGTATGGCCAAGAGGAAGACCGCATCCGGTCATCAACTCCAAGCTTTTTCCTACATGAGTAAAGCATACGACGAATCGCGGTACATTGCCGACACCATTCAATGGACCGGAGCGCAGTTGAATCGTTTGGAAGTCGATCCGGCGCAGCTGATCGGTAAACTCGAGAAGGTGCTGTGGTACCACGACGGCCCCGTGCACAGCATGACTGCTCTTGTGGGATTTGAGCTGATGGGACTGGCCGCTCGAACAGGCATTAAAGTGATTCTGAATGGGCAGGGAGCGGATGAGACCATCGCCGGATACCACTCGTACTTTTGGAGTCATTGGGCCGGGATGATACGGAAGGGACAGTGGTGCAAGGCGTGGAAGGAAATCAAGGACCATTCCGCAGTGTTGGGCTCGGACGCGTATCGGACACTCCTTCGTGCCACCCTTCCAATGTTCACGGACGGAATTTCAGAGTTCTCAGCCTATCGACGACTTGCATTACGCAAACAACAGCGCAATCTGAATCAAAACGGGTGGTTCACGCCTGAGTTCGTGGAACATCTTCAGCCGGAAAAAGCCGTCCGCAATCGGTTTCTCGAAGACGAGTTAAAGGCGTCAGTACGGCGAGACCCCTTACCTCTGTTTCTACGGATTGAGGATCGAAACTCGATGGCCCACTCCGTGGAAGCGCGGGTGCCGTTTCTTGATTACCGTCTGGTGACGTTTCTCTTCGGGTTAACGTCAGATTGGAAAATGCATGGCCCGTGGAATAAGTATATCTTGCGTCAGGCGATGGCCGGCAGCATTCCGGAAAGTGTCAGGATGCGAGCCGACAAAATGGGATTTCCCGTTCCAGGCAAACAATGGTTAGCGGCGGCTTTGTACGAGCCGTTTCAGGATTTGCTCGCCGGCCGGGAGATGAGAGAGTCCGGAATTTACAACGTGTCCAAGATCAGCAAAGATTTGAAATCCAATCAGTCTGGAACCAAAGACGAGTCAGTCGCTCTCTTCAACATCGCTCAGTTTCAAATGTGGTCAAGCCGGACTCATTCGGCAGTGACTCTGCCGGCGAGATAGTGTTCTGCGTGAGATGGTGCCACCTTCGACGGCGATTTCGTTAGTCTTTCCGGATCAGCATTCAAACAATCACGAAGCCAGGTTCTCGGTGCACAGATCCGACTCACGAGTGATCATGGTTGCGTTCGGGTTTCCTCCTGAAGGAAACGCCGGTGCGTATCGCCCGTTGCGATTCGTCAGGCGTTTGGCGTCATTCGGGTGGAACTCAACCGTTGTGACAGCCGCTCCCGGGCAATATGAGCGGTTCGATCCAACTCTGCTGGAACGGATTCCCCGGGAGACGGAGGTTATTCGGGTGAACAGCCAGGACCTCTGGCAACGATTTCAGTCATGGCGTGCACGCGGGGGAGCGGGTGGTGCCATGCACAATCACCAAATCTGTCACGGTCCTGAATCCACCGGCTCGCAGCCGACATTTCGCGGCAGGTTGAGAGACCTGGTCCGTCAGGCTGAGGCCCGATGGTATCACCCGGATATGGCAAGCCCCTGGATCACCCCTGCCGTCGACGCGGTGACCCGCGTCTGCCGACGAGAGCGAGTCTCCGTGATCTGGGCGACAGCCGGGCCCGTCAGCGCCTTCTATGCCGCACAGCGGGCTTCGCGAAAGAACAAGGTTCCTTATGTGTTGGACTTTCGCGATTCATGGACGATTACTCACAACGATTTCGAGGCGAGACGTCCCGCCTGGGCGATCCGGCGTGATCGAAACAACATGTTTGAACTGCTTCACCAGGCCCAGGCTGTGATATTCCGTTACGACAGGGAAGCGGAGTGTTATTGGCAGGCATATCGTGGAGCGTTGGATGCCTCCAAAATTTATATCATCCCGAATGGATACGAAGCACCGATTGAAGCCGTTGCCGCTCCCAAAGGCGACCGATGTACGCTCCTCTATGCCGGTGTGGTGTCCGACTATCGGTATGACACGTTTCTCGATGCGCTGGGTGTATTGAAGAGAACCGATCCGTCGCGCGCGCAGCAGTTGCGCGTGCTCTTTGTCGGTGAAGGGATGAGCGTTCTGGCAAAGGCTGCGGAAAAAGTAGGCGTCTCGGAGATCGTTCACATTGCCGGGGCAAAACGTTCGGATGAAGTCGCCGCACTTCAACGTAACGCCCATGCGCTGTTGGTCTTTGGGCGCCCGGCCTCAAAGCCTGGCTATGAACTGTTTGCCGGCGCCAAACTCTTTGGGTATCTGAAGACGGGGCGACCCATCATCGGCATCCTGCCCGACGACGAAACCCAACGGGTGCTTCGGCAGGTTGGCAGCCGCACCATTGCCGACGTGGAATCGGTTCCGGAAATTGGCGCGCTGCTGTGCTCGGTTATCGACCATTGGACTGCTGGAACGATGTCGTCACTGGTTCCGGACCGCAAAGCCTGTGAAGCCTATTCATCGGAGCGACAGACGGCAATTCTGGTTCGAGCGCTAGAAGGCGTGCCGGCAGAGGAACCGTTCATTCCCGGCGTGCAGTCGGTTCCGCCTAGCCTTCGCGGATTAATCTGCGACCAACGATGGCTCGAGGGAATTACTCCCCACGCTGCCTATGCCTCCCAGGCAGAATAGAGAGAGACTTGTGTATTTTTGTATCCGTGACGATGACACCAGTTTTTTTACCTCGCCCGAAGAACTGGAAAAGGCTTATGGGAAGATCACCCAATGGGGCCCGGTCTCACTGGCCATTATTCCTTTCTGTCAGGCCGGGAGAAGCAAGGGCGTTCCAAGCGCTTATCGAAATACCTGGTCTATCCATCCGCTCGAGAAAAATGAAGCCTTGGTGGAGTATCTGCGTCATGGCATAGCGAAGGGACGTTACGAAGCCATGTTGCATGGCTACAACCACGATCTCCCGGGCGTTCGCTGGGAATTCATGGATGGCCCCGAGTTGACTCGAAAAGTGCGGGAAGGCAAGCAGTACCTGGAGGAACTTCTCCACACCACCGTGCGGGTGTTCGTACCACCCCATAACGCGATCGGGAAGCGTGGGCTGGAGGCGATTTCTCAAGCAGGACTGCATCTGGGGGGGGTGGCAGGCATTCGTCGTGGCTGGTCATGGGCGTCTCCGACCAGCGTAAAGACCTGGTGGTATCTCAGAAACCGGCGTGCCAAGGGATTGAGCGGGGTTCCCTGTGTGCTCGAGCTGAACGACCATAAAGAGCTTGCCGGCAACCCGATCACTCCACTGGCCAGGTTGGAGGAGAATTTGAAACGATTCGATGAAGCCTGCGCGGTGGGCGGTGCATTTTGTGCCGCGACGCACTACTGGGAATTTGACGAGGCGACCGGCGATCCTCATGCCTCGACCGTTGCAGACCATCTTCATAAGCTCATCCAACGTGCCATGGCCGATTCAAGCGTCCGATGGGTGCAGGTTGGTACGGCGCTTCTCAATTCAGGTTCCGCGGCGTCGGTTCTCGCGCGATAGGGTCGGCCCGCGGCATCCCATCAGCGCACGACAGGATTCCCGTTTCAACAGCGATCGGACGAGGTCGGTATGTGCGGCATCTTTGCCGTGTTCCAAACAGATCCGGTCATCAACTGGGAAGTGGCATCTCGGGCTGCCGACGCCATGACCCATCGAGGACCTGATGAGAAGGGCGAGTGGCGAGACCGGTACGCCATGCTCTTTCATCGCCGCCTCTCTATCATCGATCTGGCCATGGGGCGCCAGCCGATGGTGAGCAAAGATGGCCGGCATGCGATGGTGTTCAACGGGGAGATCTACAACTTTTCGGAACTACGCGATGAACTCAAGCGGGGCGGGGTGATCTTCACCACCCAATCCGACACGGAAGTATTGCTAGAAGGATTCCGGCGGTGGGGAGTCGGCGTCGTCGAGCGGCTCAATGGCATGTTTGCCTTCCTGGTCTGGGACCGGTTCGAATCACGGGTATTCGGGGCACGTGATCGGCTGGGCATCAAGCCGTTGACCTGGGGCATGCACAAAGGGGCCCTCGTGATTGCATCGACGGTGGAGCCCTTTACCGCCCTCGACGAGTTCCGGTCGATCGATCCCGTGGCCGTGCGCGACGTGTTGACCTTCGACTATATTCCGGCCCCGCGCACCATCCTTCGAAATGTGTACAAATTGCCGCCGGGGTGCTGGCTTCAGTGGCGATTGGGGGATGCGTCACCGCAAATCGAACACTATTGGCGACCACCGCTTGCAGACCAGACAGCGACGACCCCTTGTGAAGCCGAAATCGAAGAGCTCCTTCACCGGGCGGTGAAGCGACAATTGGTCAGTGACGTACCGGTCGGCGCATTCTTGTCCGGTGGAATCGACTCGTCGTTGATTGTTGCGCTCTTGGCTCGGGAGAGTTCCCGGCCGGTCAAGTCCTTCTCCGTCGCGTTTGACGAAGAGGAGTTCGACGAATCTCCGCTTGCACAACTCGTCGCCAATGAATTCGGGACAGATCACACGGTGCTTCGAGGAGATAGCCTCTCAGCGGAGGGCTTGCTGGATCTCTTGGGTCGGCTCGACGAGCCGTTTGCCGATCCCGCGGTGATTCCCACCTGCGCGCTCGCGAAGCTCACCGCCGGTCATGTGAAAGTCGCCCTGTCGGGAGACGGAGGCGATGAAGTCTTTGGCGGATATTCGAAATACCTTGTTCGTTGGGAGCCCCGGCCCCTTCCGGGACATTTCATGCTGGATGCGGCGTTACGCACAACGATGTGGCGCCCGCGAGGAATGGCGAATATTTACCAGCGCACACTGTCGTCCCGCGATCAGCTTCGTTGGTCGCGCGTGCGATATGGAGATTTTCCCGTTTTCAGGAAAGATCTTCGTCAGGTGCTGTCGGTCCCGCACCACGACCGGGCCGACATACCCTCTTACTTTGAGCCATGGGATCGGGTGGCCGGCCGATACGGACACAACGCAACCATGGATAGTCTCATGCGGACTGATCTGGAGACTTATCTGAGCGAGAACTGCCTCGTGAAGACGGACAGGGCCAGCATGCTGGCCTCGCTCGAAGTTCGAGTTCCCTATCTGGATGAACTCTTGCTAGACCGGTTTCTCCCGCTGCCAGCGGAGAAAAAAATCGTGGATGGAACCTTAAAAGCTTTGTTGAAGCCGCTTGCGAAACGTCTACTTCCGAGGCAGGTCTGGGACCGTCCTAAGCACGGCTTTAATGCGCCTGTCAGTCGTCTCCTTGCCCGGCAATGGCGACCGGCCATGGAGTCGGTTCTGGAGTGGGGACGGGGCAATGTCACGCTCTTCGATTATGACTATCTGGAACGTCTCCATGAGATCAATTGTGCAGAAGGCGGCATCGATCGAGAGTTATGGAATCCGTTCGTCACGCTGACATGGATGATGCGGCATTCCTTGCGGGTCTCATGAAGATCATATTCTTTAACGACGTCATCTACGATTATGCATTGAACGCGCCGGGAGCGACCGGAGGAGCGGAGCGATATGCCTGGCTTCTGCTTCGTGCCCTTGCAGCCGATGGCTGGTCGGTCACGGTCGGCGTGAGGAACGTCGTGCCGCCGGGCGAGACCATTATGGTCGACGGCGTGCAGTTTCTCGGCCTGGATGGTGGCCACGTCTTAAAAGTTTGGTACCGAGTTCTGAGATCCGAACGTCCGGACTGGTGGCTCTGGCAGTGCGCGGATCATTGGTGGGGACCCGCCGTGGAGATCGCGAAGCTGGCGGGTGTGCGGACGATCTTTTCTGCCATGCACGATATGGACTTTCGGTTGCGGCACGCACTGTCACTACATCCCAGGTTATGGCCGATGTATGCCTGGGGACTCATGCGGACGGACAAGATTTTCGTCCAGCACAGTCAGCAATTGGCTGAGCTCACGCCGGCGTGGCGCAAAAAGGCTGCGGTATTACCTGGTGTCGTCACACCGGCAGAGGAAGCGACGGCGCACGCAGGTCGGTCACCCTATGTGGCCTGGGTGGCGATGCTGCGAGAACATAAGCGTCCGGACTTATTGGTCGAAGTCGCTCGCCGATGTCCGCAGATTCAATTCGTTGTGTGTGGCGGGGTGAGTCGGCACCGGTCCCAGGCTGGGTATAGTGAACAAATGCTCTCTGCCCTTCGAGCGTTACCCAATGTCGACTATCGCGGGCTCGTGCCCCCTGAGCGATCGCTTGCGGTTATTGCTGGTGCTGCGGCACTCCTTTCGACATCGGATTCTGAGGGATTTCCCAGCACCTTTCTCGAAGCCTGGACGAGCGGAACTCCGGTCGTGAGTCTCACGGTTGATCCGGACCGGTTACTGGCAAGTGAAGGCCTTGGTCTACTGTCCGGTACGATCGATCAGGCCACCGCCGACATTCAGCGCCTGGTCGGTGAAGTCGCTCTCCGGGAAACATTCGGCTTTCGTGCGCGTGAGTTTGTCATCAAGCGACATTCGCCGAAAGCCGTGTCTCAACTTTTTCGCCAGTCCTTGCCGGCATAAGCTTTTCGAACCTCTGAAGTGTATCACTCCCCAAACAGGTCGCCGATTGCACAATGATGAGTTTTAATGTTGCAGAACAGGAGCTTTATTCTCAGGAGCAACAACCCTCCATTTTTGCAGGGCTGTCGTTTTCGGAATTTGGATACTCTTTTGTGGTGTTCTATTCCGTCTTGGGCGCTCCACTTGGCTTGACGGTGGGGAACGTCGGGGTCGGCATTCTCCTACTGCTGGTCCTAGGAGTGTGCTTCGCAGAAGGCGGAAGCGGTCTCGCCTCAGTTTTTAGGCAAATCAGTTGGGCGTTAGCTTCCGCTGTGAGTTACCTGGTCATCCAGCTTCTTATCCATGATGAGTCGTCCTCACAGCTGTATGTCCGCAATGTCGGCATATGGATACCGTCACTGATCGTAGTTCAATGGCTAGTAGGTCGAGAACAATTTCTCCATCGGTTTGCATTTGTCACCATCGCATTAGGTTTCGCCATGCTCCCTTACATGAACACTTATGGTGGAGGGGGATACCAGCGCTTTGGTCTGGACAATAGCGTGGGCTTTGCAAATCCAAATGATTTGGGGTGCTGGTATGGATTTTGTGTCTTGTATTTAACCCTTGCGGGATTCTCTGCGAAGACTACAGGAACCAGGGTGTTTTGCTGGATAGTTGGGTTGGCCTGTCTCTATCTAGTGACCCTTACACTCAGTCGTTCTCCACTCATTGCCTTGGCGGCGGCGTTGCTCGTGGCTTCCCGTCGGCTCTTTAAAGACAGTTTTCCGCTCCTCTTGTTGCTAGGAGGATTAGCCTACGGTGCCATGTTATTGGGAGTCTTCGACACGGCGCTAAAATCGTACGGCCTTCGAGCGAGTGAAGAGACAGGGCGTTTGAGAATCTGGCCGATGCTAATTGAAAAATTTATGAATGCGCCGTTGTTAGGTATCGGAGCGTCGCATGCCGGTGCAGTAGATGCGGGAGGCAAATTCATTACGCCGCACAACGGTTTCATGCTCATCGGCGTGTCTTCGGGAATTGTGCCACTTGCATTCTTTGTGGGGCATTGGATCAAGGCTGCAAAGGCAGCACTACGTGCGTATGTCGGCAATTGGTCGGGTAGCGAATTTCATTTGCCTTTGCTGGTTTATGCCTTACTCGTAACAAATTCTGGCAATCAATCTTTCATGGCGCCTTGGGCCATTGTCTGTCTTGCTCTCCCTATTTCCTGGTATACGATTTGGCAGGAGGAATCGGCCAGAAGGGCACAAACCTATTACCTAGCGCCTGATTCGTCGGACTAATTGCCGTGCGCAATTCATGCCATAAAAGTTCAAGGCGGCTCCCGGATAACTTGACTTCAAGTTATACGGCAAGTCTCTCTTAGAACATATCGTCGTCAACTTCCTTTCCTAACAACGTGTGCGTTCCCCCCCATTGGTTTATGGACACGCTTACCAGGAACGTGGGTACGTCTAGAGTTCGCTCCGTAGGAAGTGCCGGGTGGTTACAGCGTAATCCCGTACTGACGTCTTTAATTATTTTAGTTTGTGCTGTTTCCGTTCGACTGTTCTTTGCGTATCGCGCCGAGCCAAGCCATCTGGTGTTTCCGGATTCAGGAACCTACTTTGATACGGCCGCCAATTTACAAGAGTCTGGAACATTTGTGAATCGGTATCAGAAACCAGAAACCACCCGAACGCCTGGATATCCCTTCTTTCTCGCGGCTCTTATGACAGGTTTCGGAAAAGAGCTCCGAATCCTGCTACTTGTGCAGGCTGTGATTCTCTCATCGAGCGTGGTGCTCCTCTATTGGTTGGCGCGACATATTCTTCCGCCAGTGATGGCTTTCACGGGCGCTTTATTGGCCGCTGTTTCTCCCTGGGGCGCCGCGAGGGCAGGATTTTTGCTCAGCGATGGTCTGTTTCTCATGGTTCTCGCGCTGCTCTTCGTCGTGATGTACATCGTAGTGCGATTCGCGCGCACCTCAGGAACGGTATTGGCCGGCGGTAGTTTAGTCGGGCTGCTGACCAGTGTTGTGGTGTTTGTCAGGCCGGTCTTTCCATTGATTGCCCTCGTCGCGTTAGCCATGTTTACCCTCTATCCTGAAAAACGAGCCCGTGCCTGGTTGCTGGTCGCTGCTATGATCGTTTGTGCGTTGGTCCCGTTGCAGCTATGGAAGATGCGAAATCTTCACGAAGCACAATTTAATGGCTTCAGCGACGTATCCGGAAAAGCGGCCTGGCAATGGCTGGCTTCCAGCGTAAGAGGGGAAGTCGCTGGATCAATCGGTGATCGCTGGGCCATGCTTCGGGCAGCAGAAGAGGTTGAAAATCAGTGGACGTTGTCTGTCCAAGAAGCTCATGACGAACGGTGGCGATTGGCAAATGAGGTGTTCCGCGCTCATCCATTTTTGACAGTCTACGTGTTCAATCTCAATGCAGCCGAGGCTCTTATCCATCCACAGCCTAGCATTTTGACTCCGGCACGATTGAATTTCCCCGGGGATACTATTGCCCTGGGCGGAATATGGGCCGCCTTCATTCTGTGTTCTGCTATCGGAATCAGACATATCTGGGGCAAAGGTGAGCCCGATGAATCCATCGACCGGGATTGGCTTCTGGCAATGCTTATCATTTGCTTAGCCCTAACATTTACAGCAGGCGTTTCTTTTGGCGCAGGGGCGAGATATCGAATTGCGCTGGAGTTGATCGTGCCCCTATTGGCCGGAGTTGGCCTCGTGCGAATTGTAACGGTCATCCGTGAAAAGCGTCGCATGATGTGGCTTTCAAGCAGTCCTCTCAAAATCGATCAGATCCGATAATTGTACCGGTTCCTCCCCGCCATAGTCTGACCACTGAATCGTGAATATTTTGGTCGTCCAATCTGAGCTGGGTGTCTTGCGTGGAGGAGGCGAAAATTTTACTCGCAACCTCTTTTCGGCCTTTGCCCAGCGAGGCCATCGCGTGACGGCAACGTTCATTGCTGATTCAAAGGGGAAATATCCGATCCCTTTGCCCCTCGGAATAACTCCCATTCCGTTGGCGGGCTATTGGTCCAGGAAGCTGGGACAGGATGTCTTATCGAGTATCAGGGGATGGATTCCGGCAGGGGTTCCGATCAAGGACACCTGGGATCGATGTCAGGAGGCCCTGTGCTGGAGAACGGTCCGATGGCATGATCAGCGATTTGCATCCCGGGTCGACATAGAATTCCATGGTCGATGGCATGACTTCGATGTGATCTATGTCCATGGCAATTCGGTGCTCGCCGCAAGAATTGCGCGAGTACGTCCAACAATTTTACGGTTGCCCGGTCCGGTCTCGTCGGAGTTGGCCCCCACATTGAGAAGAATCCATGCCGTCTGCGCCAATGGCGATGCACTCCGCCACATTCGGACGTTTCTCGGCGATCACGCGACGGAACTACCGATTGGACTAGACACGAATCTGTTCCAGCCCGGGCCCTCTCAAGAACGACAGCGTCTCGGATGGTCGGGGGCGGAATGGGTGATCGGTTATGTAGGGAGACTGGCCTATATCAAAGGCGTCGATCTTCTAGCCGATGCGTTTAAGCAAGTACGGGCCAGCATTCCTCACGCGAGGCTTCTCATGATCGGGGCGGGGGAAGAGCAAGGGAAGCTTCGCGAAGCATTGAAGGAGGAATTAGCGAGAGGCCTTGCTCGCATCGAAGCAGACGTTCCCCACGAACGCTTGGGGGATTGGTATCGAGCGATGGATGTGTTCGTCATGCCGAGTCGGTACGAGAATTATTCCAATGCGGTGCTTGAGGCATTGGCATGTGGGGTGCCGTTTCTCGGATCCAATGTGGGAGGAAATCCTCGTTTGGTTGAGAGTCGTGGAGGGAACCTATTTGCGTCAGGTTCCGCTGAGGCGCTGAGTCAAGCGCTTCGCTCCATGGGAGATGCCTTTCGGCGAGGAGGGGAGCAGGAAACCGTTCGGTTAGGGAGGCCGCATCAGATTTTGGGTTGGGATGCAAGCGCGGCGCAATTGGAGACAATCATTCAGAAAAATCTCAACTTACCAGTCGGATCTTCTTCCAATTGTGTAAATCGCGAATCATGAACGAGTTGGTGAATCAGGTGTTTTCTGCGCGTCCGAGTGCGTCCGAACAAGAAGGCGCTATTATCACTGCCGACATGAGGCGTGTTCCCCGTGAGGAAGCCCGCTGCCGTCTGCTCTATGTGGTTGGCCAGCTTGCGCTCGGAGGACTGGAGCGTCAACTCTACTATCTGCTGTCCACGTTGGAACGTAGCCGCTACAGGCCTGCTCTGGTGGCTTGGAACCTCAACCCGGTCGAGAAATATTATCGAGACATTGCCGCTCTGAAGATTCCGATCTATGGATTGCCCTCGCCTGCATCACCGTTGGTAAAACTTCGAGCGTTTAGAAAACTGGCACGGGACCTCGCTCCTGAAGTCATCCACTCGTATGGATTTCATACGAATTTCGCGGCTCACTATGCCGCTTCAGGAGCAGGGGCGGTCGCCGTTGGTTCATTGCGCAGTGATTTTTACGCCGTCAAAAGAGCTGGGGGTAAATTGAGGGGTGCCTTGAATGCCAGGTGGCCTCGCTTCCATGTTTCCAATAGCTATTTCTGTGCGCAATTAGCTCAGAAGGCGCCGGGATACTTCGTCCCCAAGGAATTTGCAGTTGTGAGGAACGGACTCGATCTCAAGGCGTTTCGGCCGGAGCAAAAACCCCTAGGCGACACCGTTCATGTCTTAGGGGTCGGGTCTCTCTTGCCTGTCAAACGTTGGGATAGATTCCTCAAAGCGATTCGAGAGGTCAACAAGCTAGATGTAGGCAACTTGCGTTTTAGTATTGCAGGGGATGGTCCCCTGAGGGCCATGCTTGAACGTGAGGCTGCGTCATATGGCATTACTGGGAAGATAACGTTTCTTGGTTCGGTTCACGATGTGCCTTCCCTACTGCGGGATGCAAGTTTCCTGGTGCACACCTCGGAGAGTGAGGGGTGTCCGAATGTTGTAATGGAAGCAATGGCCTGTGGTTTGCCTGTGGTGGCGATGGATGCCGGTGATATTTCTGGGCTGATTGATGACGGCACTACGGGGTTTATCGTTCGCCAGGACGATGAAGGAAGCCTTGTTAAGCGTATTCTTCAAATAAGCAACGATTGGTCTCTCCGTCAAACAATGGGAAACGCTGCACGGGCCAAAGCAGAACGGGAATTCAGTCTTGATCGGTTGGTGCTTCAAACATTGGCTGCCTATCGCTCGGCAGGCTGGGTTGGTTGAGGCGACGCATCGAAATGAAGAGCACATCGAAGGTACGGTTAGGAACTAACGCCACGCAGACATTGCGTGTGCTTGCCATCACAAATATGTTTCCGGCCTCAGATTCCCCACACGCAGGACGGTTCATCCAACAGCAAATTGAGGGGCTCCGTCGAATAGGTCTCGAAGTCGAGGTCGTGTTCATCGATCGTCTTCGAGAGGGAATGCGAGTGTATGCTGACCTGCCGTCGCTGATCTCGCAAAGCATGAGAACATTCCAGCCTGACCTTGTCCATGTAATGTATGGTGGCATCATGGCTAGGATTGTGACGCAGGTCGTAACAGACCGCCCTGTCGTCGTCAGCTTCCATGGGTCCGATCTGTTAGGGCAACCGTTTGAACGGCTGGGGCGAAGGCTTTTTGCGGCTCTTGGCGTGATGGCCTCGAGGCAGGCAGCCAAACGCTGTAGCGGTGTAGTGCTTGTGGCCGAACACTTACGAGGTTCGCTGCCGGTGCAGAGACGAACGTCGGCCATTCAAGTTATACCTTGCGGTATCGATCTTTCCCTCTTCCGTCCACTGGATCGGGATCACTGTTGCAAGGAACTTGGTTGGAGACGAGAGGCCTTTCACATTCTGTTTCAGAATACGGGGGATCCGGTTAAAAGACCAGAATTAGCTTATGCGGCATTGGCTTGCTTGAAGGCCAGGCTTGGTATCGATGCTGAGATTCATGAACTTCGAGGGGTTAAATACGAACATGTGCCGGTGTGGCTCAACGCCTGCGATACATTGCTGGTGACATCTTTTCACGAAGGATCACCGACTATTGTAAAGGAGGCATTGGCCTGTAATCTGCCGGTCGTCTCCGTTCCGGTCGGCGATGTGTCCCAGAGAATTGAAGGTATTCGCGGCTGCTACCTCGCCAAGCCTACTCCTGGTGACCTGGCGAAAGAACTGCACAAGGTCTTTATGAATCGGAGGCGAATCCATGCAGTGGAGGCGATCCGATCACTTTCGATTGATCATTGCGCACGCGACCTGGCCAACTTCTATGTTGATTTACTGCAGGTGCATGATGCTCACATGGCAACCCGTTTCGCATGAGGTAAAAAGTACCTGAGGTGAATGCGATACCCATCGAATTGGGAGCAGCTGGGTCATGGCGTGCTGATGGAGCGAATGACCGGCTGGGCGGGCGGAGTCGTATCGCCACTAGTCGAAGTGAATTCATAAGCCCCCATGTCATGCGTCCCAAGCTGAGGACGCGTGACGCCGGCTAAGTCGATGGGGACCAGCGAGAGGATCACTCCCTGATTTACGGCCGGGCTGGTAGACTGCAATTTGAAATTGCCGCCGAGTTCGTCCACGAACTTCGGGTCCGTCAGTAAGTTGTTTGATGTCACGGTACTGACGCCTTTGTTCCCAATCGCACCACCGTTTTTATAGACGATGTTGTTCTTGACCTCGGTTTGTGAGCTGCTTGCAAAGATGTCTATTCCCAGGCCTGGCATATTGTTATACACAGTGTTGTTGTAGACTTTGGTCAGGGACGCGGTGGCTGATGAGGTCCAGGGATTTCCTACCTGAATGCCGTTCTTATTGAGACGCACGACATTGTTCATAACCAGATTACCAGTCCCGTTATCCACTAAAATTCCGGGAGCCGAACCGCTGGTCGTGGCATTGCCGTAGACATCATTTCCATCAATGGTGTTGTTGTCGGCTGTAACGCTCGTGTTTCCGGTGTAGATATGAACCCCGTACCCGGCATTGTCGTGGACCTTGCAATTGCGAACGAGATTGCCGCTCGTGGCGAGATAAAACCCATGGTCACGCGCTTCGACTCCATTGTGATGTACATTGCAGCCGATAAATTCGATAGCGGTCGGTGTGCTGGATGACCCCCGCGTCATCAAGATTCCGGAGCCGCCGGCATTCTTGATTTCTGTGTTACTGAAGCGGACGTGATGGGCCCCGTTCGTAACACTCACACCATAGCTACAGCCGTAACCGCTTGAACAGGTGCGTTGCAGGCCAGAGCCGTCGAGCACCAAATCTCTAAACACCACGTACTTTATATAAGGATGAGCGAGATTAACTACTTCGGCTCCGCCGGCGGGTTGTAAAACAACCATTTCTCCTGGAAACGCGGCAATTACCGGAGCATCACTCCACGAATTGCCCGTGGGGATCGTTTGGCTATTGCTATTGATCCGTTCAGGATAGATTCCGCCTCGGATATTCAGCGTATCTCCGGCCACCAATGATCTCATTCCCCTCTGGATGGTTTTAAATGGCGTCAGATCCGATCCCGAGTTGGCATCATCTCCATTTGGCGCAACATAGTACGTCGCAGCTTCCGACACGACCACCCCAACAAATAAAAAAAGGATGCTCAGTCCCCATGCGAACAGGTGAGCATGGC
>JAHBWO010000063.1 GCA_019636945.1 Nitrospira sp.
GAGCCCAACGCCACGCTGCGCGTGCTTCATGATCGTGGCTGCCACTGCACCGTGGTCGGTCGTCACCGTCCCGCTCAGGCCCAGCGTCGACAACAAGCCTTCCGACTCCTTTTTCGTCGCCTTCGCCGCAGTCTCCATCCTCTTGACTTCAGACTGAATATACCGTTCCGTCCCGACGATCACCGGTTGGATCATGAAGGGAGCCCGAAGGCTCGCCGCATCGACGATATGCAGGACCCGAACGACCGGCTGTACCGCAAACGGGATTTCCGCCAACCATTCCATCGCCCATCGGCCATATTTCGATCCGTCAGTTGCCGCGAGAATCTTCATCGTGGATATCCTTTTTGTTGAATCAAACTGAAGCCTGTTGTCTAGAGGACTTGCTTGAACCGATCTCGAAACGCATCGATCGGCAGGTTCGCCAATGTGGCGTACCGACCCACAGCATCCTGGTTCTTCAGGTCATCTTCATTGAGTCGGATCATGTATTGTCTGGCGATGTGATAGGACTGGGACTCAATCTCGACCATCCTGACTCTGGTCCGTCCAGTGGACGGATCCACCATTTGCTTGAATGGAATCGGGATGAACCGCCCGTTCTGAATCGAGACCATGGCCGCTGTCCCACCGTCAAGCAGATATTGAGCCGCGCAATACCCCAAGTCCCGAGTGTATTCGATATCGTAGGGAATCGGATCGGCACAACGGAGTTCATACCCGACATTCTTCGATACCACGGTGGTCGAGAGTCCCAGTGTACGAAGTTCCCTCGTCAGCTCCCGCCGTAAGACATCGCCGATATCGACCTCGGTCATCCGCAAATGGCCGTGCTCATCATGTTCCACATGTTCCAGACCGCCAAGTTCATGCGGATCAAGAATTTCGATCAGCCCTTCCGCCACCACCGCAACTCCATCAGTCCGCCCCTGTTCAAAGCGCTTGATCATAGCCCCGATCAACAGGTCGACCACTCGCTTCAGCTTCACCGGCCGCTCACGAAACTCTTCCGGAATAACCGTCACGGTGGCGCCCGCAGCCTTTCCAATCCCCAATGCCAGATGGCCGGCCTTGCGTCCCATGGTCACGACCAGGTACCAGCGAGCGGTCGTACGGGCGTCCACCATGAGATTCTTCACGATCTCAACCCCGATGTGACGAGCCGTTTGAAAGCCAAACGTCGGGACACCATAAGGAAGATCCAAATCATTGTCGATCGTCTTCGGAACATGGACGACTTGCAATCGCCCACCGGCTCGCTCCTCCAGCTTCATGGCTGAAAATGCGGTGTCATCCCCGCCGATCGTGACCAGCCGCGTGATACCGAGCCGAGTCAGGGAGGACAACACATTGTCGAGTTGCTCCGAACTTTTCGTCGGGTTTGCGCGAGCTGTACCCAGATACGACCCGCCTCGAAAATGAATCCGACTGACCTCCTCGATCGAGAGCGGCCGGACCTGTCCGGTCCCGCCTTCCATGAGCCATTTGAACCCATCGATGATTCCCAACACGTCCGCCCCCCCAAGAATACTACGGATCGTCGCTGCGCTGATCACACTATTGATTCCTGGAGCAGGCCCGCCTCCGACAAGAATCCCCACTGTTGGGTGCTGCGTCGTCATCTCTTCCTCCCGACCGCTGTTTCTATGATCCCACCGAATCTCTTCAAGAGCCGCGGCATGGTTGTATACTCCATCCACTCGAGATGGCAAGCGCTGAGCCCCCTGTCTCCACTGAACGATCCCAATGGATGAGTGCTTGAATAAAACGGGACAAGACGAAAAGGCCTCGCTAAGTAGTACGGCGGGTCAGTCTGTCTTTTCCTCAAACCCGACGTGAGCGCGCAGGCGGTTGTAATCGAAAGCCGTCGTACCAAGACGCCGGCGGCCCGGATCATGCCGCTCCATGTCGTCGATCAACTCCCCCACCTTCCCCGTCATCGAGGGAGTCAAGGCAGCGTGCCGAGGCGTCTGCCCACCCAGCGCGACATGAGGCTGATCCGACCATTCCAAGTAGGTTTTTTCTAGGAACTGATTGAGCATCGTCCTCTCTTCCTCAGCAGTCACCACCAGCCTCGGCCTGGTATCCGACATGAGCTCGGCCACCGAAAGCTGCCGAACCGGCGGCACCACAGTTTCACCCCGAAAATGTAATGAGAATCCCAGCGCAGCCGCAAGCCGATGTTTGAGAAGATCCAGCCGCTGCGGACTATCGCATTCCACGAGAAGTTGATACGCCGTCAGTGTCAGCCTGGCCACGAGTCTCCCACTTTCCCGTTGGCCCCACTGCTGGACAACTGGCCGCTTCACCGTAGCACCTTGTCGGTCGGCGGGATCGGGCTTTTCCGGAGACAAGTCGGTCATCCCGGACAGCACGTCGGTGAACGTTCGATGCTCGTGGTGATCATAGAGAGCAATCGCGTACAGATAGGACTGATCGTCAGCCGTGCGATATTCGACATGAACGGCGGCATCTATCAGGGCTGCAAGGCGCTGTTCGGCAAACGCCCAGAGGACCATGTAGCCGAATCGCTTGGTGAATTCTTTCCATTCCCCCAACGCAAAGGATCCGGTGCTCATCTCCATTTCGCGCCGCCAATCGGACGTCATGTCGAGCAACGCCTTGGCATCAGTGTGTGACATCGTGACCCCACAGCCGGCCCATACAGCCCGATCTGACTCCAGGGGAGCGTTCGGATCATGAATGATCCTGGTGAGCAATGGACGATCCATCGTGAGATCCTTGGTCCATTCACCGCCTGGCAGGACCACCTTTGTCCCATCAGCAAGAGATTGCAACAAGAGATCCTGGCCAGCGACCGGCGGAGAAGTCAGTTGCAGGACATCGAGATAGGAATGTTTCAAGGGATCAAGCCACTGTCGCTCCTCTTCGGGAATATGTTCGGTGATCACGTCTCGCAACTGTTCGATGAGGGTCAGCTGTCCGTCTTCGGGATAGTAGTCGCAAAAGAGATACAGGCTCGCCAGCTCTATTTCCTGCTCCAGCGGCGCGACAAGCCGTCCTGCGTCTCCCTCAACATATGGCTTCAGGACGCGCGCCAGCGCTCCCTCTCGCTGCACACGAAACTCCGGCCTGAGAGAGAGGCGATCGAGCCGGGCAAGAATCGCATCCAGCGTGTGCGGGCGCGGTACCCACAACCCCATTCCCTGGTCACTCACGCGATTCATGAATTTCTTCCATGACGATTTCTTCTGCCTCGAGCCAGTCTTGGAGAGCATTCCCATCCTGGCGGCCACGCTGTTCCCAAAGTTCGTACGCTTTCCGCGAGATCCGCTCCCACATTCCCTCCGGCAATTCGATAGGATTTTCCGTTTGCCTTATGGCAGGGGCTGGTCTGGCCTTCATTTTGGCGCTTGGTGTCTTTTTCCTGGTTGTCGTCTTGCGCGTTGGCATGACTCGCTCCTCAGCTATACGTTGTTTGGCATGGATGGCCTACCAAGGACAGGGCGATGACCTGGGTGAAACTTCGGGCTCCGGACCGTCAGGACCGGGCATGAGGCTTTCCGAAGAACGAACTCCGCGACGCTGCCGAACAACGCGTGGGACAAACCACGTCGACCATGAGTCCCCATCACGATCAAACCCACATCGGGGGCCACAGCCGCATTGAGGATCGAATCAGCCGGCAGCCCGCCGGAGATGACAAAGTCAGACGCCAGCCCGGACGAAGTCAGCACTGCAGCGAGATCAGACAGCCGCCGGGTGATCGCTGTCCGATCCGCGTCACGCTTCGCGGGATGAGGCAAGGTGAAATCCAATCCGTACGAAACCGGCTCCAGGACATGGAGAATTCTGATGGAGGCCTTGGATCGTTGTGCAATCAGCGCCCCATACTCCAACGCGTCGAGCGAACAGTCGGAAAAATCAATCGGGACCAGGATCCGCTGAATGTCCGAGGGATTGTGCCGGGCTCCACCCGCTCTCTCTTCTACATACCGCTCGGCACGCACAGCCAGAACGGGGCAGGGTGCCGTTCGGATAATTCGTTCCGCCGTACTTCCCAAAAGGACATGTGCCAATCCGGTTTTGCCTCTCGTGCCCACGACAATCAGATCCGGCTCTTCGCCCGTTGCGGCCGCAAGAACTTCTTCACTCGGGATGCCTGTCGCTATCTTTGTCTCAGCCAAAATCCCTCGATCGGCTGCCCGGGCTTTCAATTCGACTAACTCTTGCGTCGCCTGCTTCATCAGTTCGGCCAAGTATAGTCGATTGACAGGATTCTCCGGGTCGAGTCCAGAGGGAAACTCCAAGACATGCAGAACGGTCAGCGATGCACTCCACGATCGCGCGAGCGCAAACGCATAGGCCTCCGCCGTCGATGACCCCTGCGATCCGTCGGTCGCAAAGAGAATGCTCGATCTTGCCGCAGATAGGCTCACACAGCCTCCGCACTCAAGAGTAGTAACTCCCCGCTCATCGTCGGGTGAATAGAGCAGCGGAAGACGTGCCGGCCTGGTCGCGTCATGTCAAATCGAATCGTCGCGCTCTGTTTCGGATCGAGATATACCCCTCCCACGCCACGGCCATAGACAATCACCCCGTCCTTCTCAACCTGTGTGGGAATGCCCTCAAACATGGTCGAGCTGAAATCGTGTCGCTCCGCGTCCTCATTCCGTACGGTAATCGCGGTAGGAAATCCCAAGCGCAAGGGACTCTGCTTCGTCACAAACCGAAAATCCTTGATCGTCACGTCCACCACCTGTTCGGATTGCGCCACCAGGGCCGTACCATACATCCAGGCCAGCGAGGCCATGGTGAGAACCATCCCCAATCGTCTCCACTGCATCCTGGTCTTTCCAAGGATCATACCCCCCTCCATCTCGTTGCGTCGTTGTTATCGTGACGACCGTCGTTGCGAAGCAGAAACCGGAAGCGGTACCGTCAAGACGGGACAGCCTGCCGTACGAACGACCTTCTCCGCCGTACTGCCGAAGAAAATCTTATCCACATTCCCGACCCGTCCGCCGTAGCTTCCGATCACGACCAAATCAACATTCCCTGTCCGTGCAACTTTGGCGATTTCGGCAAACGGCACACCCTCTACAATCTGACGTTCGATCTTGACGTCCGCGGCTACCTTCGACTCCAACAATTGCCTGACGTTTAAACGAGCATGATGGCGCAGCCGGCGGCGCTGTGGAGCGGCATCGGACGGAACCGCCAATAACCCCAGGCGATGAAATGCGGCAAGCGTACTCGTGTCGATCACGTGCAGCACGAGTACCGCCGCGCCACACAGTCTCGCCATCTGACAGGCCACCCGAAAAGCTTCCTCGGAACAGGGGGAAAAATCGACTGGAACCAGGATGGTCTTAAAGAGATCCGTCTCCTGCCGCATGAACGATCCTCCTGGTGTGGAAAGCTGAGCAAGGGCGATGCCACTTATGCAGGCTGATGGCTGATAGCTGAGGGCTTGAAGAGACTACGGATTTGTTGCTTTCGTCCGTGCCATGAGCCATCGACCATTCGCTTCGTCTCCGAAAGCCGTGGCTCTCTGCCACAGTGGTCATTCACTCTCTGTAGCAGAAGGGGGCAACACAGGTGAAAGGTGAGAAGTAAAAGGCAATAGCGACGCAGTCTGAACAATACTTTTCACCTTTCACATTTCACTTCTCACAGTTCTCAATGGCATCGGACTTGCTGAACACCTTAGTACGTGGGGAGGGACCAGACATGACGCGCGCGCAATGGTTCCTGATTGGAGCGGTCGGCTTAGGCCTCGCGATCGTGATGTATCTCGTTTTTTTCTGCCCGGCGGATTGTCAATAACGATCGACTCGGAGGCAATCGGATGGCAACGGCTGCAGACCTGATGACCCCGGACATTCCTCGGAGCGACAGGCATCATACCGTCGGCGAAACTATTGCGGGGCTTCGGGGCCACACATGGGACGAAGTGGGCCATGTTTATCTGGTCGACGATCAAGCAGTCCTCACGGGTCAAGTCCCGATCGAACGATTACTTCAAGCCAAGGAACATGCCACGCTGGCCGAACTGGAAGGATTGCCGCCGATCGAGGTGCTCCCGGGAGATGGAGCTGAGACGGTGGCGCTGCGCGCGGTTCAACGTCATGACGCTGATGTCGCTGTCATCGACGCTCGACGACGGCTGCTCGGCGCCATTCCGATCGGACGGCTCTTGGCCTTGCTGCATGAGGAGCATGTGGACAACTTTCTGCGCATGGGCGGTATCAGTAGAATGGACCATCTCCATCTGTCCCTGACCGCCCAGCAGACGCTGACCCAGGTGCGCGCACGTCTACCCTGGTTGATGCTCGGCCTCGCAGGAGGATTCTTAGCCAGCGGCGTGGCCTCGGCGTTTGAAACCTCACTGAAGAACGAAGTGGCGCTCGCATTCTTTCTGCCCCTCGTCGTGTACATGGCGGATGCCGTCGGAACTCAAACCGAAACCGTCCTGGTTCGTCGATTGGCCTATGGAGAGGTCGAGCTGTGGGCGCAATTGGTCAAAGAAACGTTCATCGGCGTATCCATTGGAACGATCGTCGCAGTTGTCGCTGCCGCCGGACTGTGGATCTGGAACGGACATCCGGCGTTGGCAATGGTTGTCGGTGCCTCATTAGGGGTGACGGCCGTCGTGGCCACTGTCATGGCCAGTCTTCTTCCGCTGGGGCTGGTGCGTCTCGGAGCAGATCCGGCATTGGCCAGCGGACCGGTAGCAACGGTCGTACAAGATATTCTGAGCGTGGGGATCTATCTGATGATTGCGACGGCCTTACTGCCACGGTGATGCATGCTGAAACGAAGCGGTACATCCACAGCTGGAAGGTGGTGCTATGAAGATATTACTCGCAGTCGACGGGTCTGACCATTCGTATGAGGCAGTCCGATCTCTCAAGTACCTGACTCGGGCTGAGGAGCTGCATCTTGTACACGTCCTCGACGTCCCAAGTCCGGCCTATCCCATGATGATGCCGGAAGTGGCACAGGAACTGTACGAGACGGTCGAGCGAAACATGCGCGACGACGGAACTCGTCTGTTGGAGCGCACCGTGTCCTTGCTCCCGTTGGATGTCGGGCCGGTCACCAAGCATTTGGTCGTCGGATCGCCGGCGGAGCAACTCGTAGCCTTGGCTGAACAATTCAAGGTGGGACTGATTCTCTTGGGGACTCGGGGCCTTGGACCGATCAAGGAGCGCCTTGTCGGAAGCGTTTCCCATCGAGTCCTGACGTTCGCACCGGGCGCGAAACTGATTCTTCCCGGTCCCTTGAAAAAGCTGCATCACATGTTATTGCCCTTACAAGGAACCTATGACGCAGACCAGGCCCTCTCCTTCCTTCAACAGAAACCATTTCGTGAGTTGCCTACGGTGACCCTCTTCACCGTCCTGCCCCATACTAGGCCCCCCTGGCCGGTCGATGCGGTTTCGGCTGAGCACATGGAAACCCATTCCCTCCGCAAGGCGAAGGATTTTCTCGACGAGACGGCAGACAAACTCCGCCTCTCAGGCTATCAAACCCGCGTGGTGACGACGTTGGGCACTCCAGTGGATGGAATTCTTCAGGAGGCCAAGGCCTTGAATCCGGACCTGATTCTCGTGGGATCCCGAGGCCGCCGCGGCGTGACCCGCATGGTCCTTGGCAGCGTGTCCCATGCACTGTTACACCAGGGCACCTATCCGCTGATGATTTTTGGCTGAAGATCACAAGAGGTGTACGATGCCGATGTACGACTATAAGTGCCTCGATTGCGGGAAAGAATCGTTGATCGTGGTAACATTGAAAGAACATGCAGCCGGAGGGATTGTCTGTCCGGCTTGCGGGAGCAAGAAACTGCAGCAACTCTTTAGCCCGTTCATTGCTCACACAACAAAGAAAAGCTAAGACTATGCCCACGACTCGACGGCAGACTCTATGGCACCGATTCTTTTCCGCAGGGCTCGTGAGCCTCTGTATTCTGAACAGTCTGGCTATACCCTCCTCGTACGCGCAAGACTATCCTCCCGACCGTGAGCGTGGAAAAGCCGTGTTTGAACACTATTGCCAGAACTGTCACGGCAAGACCGGCCGGGGTGATGGCCCAGGCGCCGTTGCACTGAAAGTCCCACCGGCAAATTTTCAGCGGTTCCAGTCGTTCCTGAAATCCGATGAAGAACTGCTGCGGACCATCGAGCATGGCGTCGTCTTCAGCCCGATGCATTCGTGGCGAGGCCAGCTCACCGACGGGGAAATGCAGGACGTCGTGGCGTACATCCGTGTGTTGTCGCAATAGGGATCATGTCATCATCACTACGGAGAGCGGATCCGTTTCGAGTTGAACGTTGCTGGTTTCGTGTTTCACGTCCCGAGTGTAGAGAGACTGATACTGGAAACTTGAAACACGGAACTCAACACTCCTGACAACACAGCAAACCTTCTCATCAGCCATATCCGCTGCTTTGAAGGGCATGGTCGTCTCATTTTCCTGACCTTTGATTGGTACTCACCAGACCATTGCTCACCCCGGAAGCAGGATGGGGCATGGGCAGTCCGTTGTGTGACGAGCAACTCGGGTGTGCTGACTCTGTCAAGGATGCCTGGATGCGAGAGACCGTGGACCGTATACCAAACACATGAAGGAGACACGAATGAAGAGACCCTCCGTGCCACTCACGATCGTGAGAATGATCCTCCTCATCGGACTCACCACCACAGAGGCCTGGGCCGCTGACCCACCAGTTCCCAATACAGCGGCACCGGCAGGTCCGCTCTGCAACAGCCCATACAAGAAAAAGCCCATTTCGGCAAAAGCGTTGCAAGAGCTCGTGCGATCGCATGAGCGATGGGTGGAATATCGTGGCAACCCGAATGCCAAGCGGATGGAACTCTGCCAAGCAGATCTCAGCCGGGCCGCACTCACGGGGACGAATCTTGAACGGGCCGATCTGGAAGGCACCGTCTTGCGGCAGGCAAATCTGACTCAGGCCACCCTGGCTCAAGCCAGTCTGGCTGGAACTGACCTCACCAAAGCCATCCTCAAAGACAGTAACCTCTCCGGAGCCGATCTGCGTCGTGCCCGACTCACGGGCGCCAATCTCTCTCGTGCCGTGGGGGACGAGGCTGCCCTGTTTGACGCCGTCCTCGTCGGCGCCAAATTGAATGAGGCGGCCTTTGAACGGGCTCAATTTGAGGGTGCCGACCTCAACTCTGCCGACATGACCGACGGCAACTTCGCCGAAGCGTATTTCTATGGAGCGACACTGAAAGGTGCGGCTCTCGTGAATGCTGATCTGACAAGCGCTGACCTCCGCCGCACCATCCTCTCCAACGCAAACCTCCATCGTGCAAACCTTCAAGGTGCGCTGCTGGATCGTGCACAACTGGACCAGGCGAAACTGATCGAAGCAGATTTGGAAAGCGCGTACCTGGACGAGGCAAATTTGCGTGGAGCGAATCTGAAAGCCGCGATTCTGCGGGGTGCAGATCTACGGTACGCGAACCTATTGGGTGCTGGCCTTCCGGAAGCCGATCTGGAAGGGGCCAACCTCGAGGAGGCCACTCTCACCAAGGCAAATTTGAACTTGGCCAAACTCAGGATGGCGATTCTCTATCACGCGACACTCGATGAGGCTAATTGCCTAGACGCCACCCTCACCCGCGCGGTCCTGATCGGAGCCAAGGGCTGGCACACCAACTTCATGAATGGCGACCTCAGCGAAATCTACGCGCCGAAATCCTCGTTCCGGCAGGGTCAGTTCAACCGGACCAATCTGGAATCGGCTAATTTCGTCGGCGCGGACCTTCGAGAGTCGAATTTCAGCCACTCCAACTTGACCCAAGCCAATCTACAGGACACGAATCTCCAAGACGCCACGTTCGTCTCAACCAATTTGACGGGTGCTCGGCTCGATTCAGCCGATTTGCGTCGCGCAATCTTCAAAGGGGCCACACTCTCGTCGGTCATCGGTCTCACACAAGTCCAACTCAATAGCGCCTGCGTCGACGACCAAACCAAATTGCCTCCTGGCCTGAATCGTCCCGCACCCTGCAGTGTGCTTAAGAAAGAGGGGCGATGATGGCGCAACATGACCACAACGTCAGAATCAAAGAAGGGAAAGTCGCCTTAGATGGTGTCTTCGGACTCCCGGCTGATCCTCGCGGCGTAGTTGTCTTTGCACATGGAAGCGGCAGCGGGCGATTGAGTCCTCGTAACACCTTCGTCGCCCGCCATCTCCAGCAAGTAGGCCTTGCCACAGTATTACTGGACCTCTTGACCAAGGAGGAAGCGGATGACCGGCGCCAGGTGTTTGATATCGATCTCCTGGCGGACCGGCTCCTGCTTGCGAAACACTGGGTGGAGACAGAGGCGCGAACGAGAGGTCTACCGATTGGCTATTTCGGAGCCAGCACCGGGGCCGGAGCCGCGCTTCAAGCTGCCGCGCGCGAACCGTCGAACCTCAGGGCTATCGTATCACGAGGCGGGCGACCGGATCTGGCGGAACCCTATCTTCCGTTGGTCACGGCTCCAACATTGCTGATCGTTGGAGGCTACGATGAACCGGTGATTGAGATGAATCAGGCGGCGTACGACCTACTGATCTGTGAGAAAAAGTTGATCATCGTTCCCGGCGCGACACACCTCTTTGAAGAACCAGGCACATTAGAACAGGTGGCGGAACAGGCAGCAAGATGGTTCGCACGATATCTGTCATGACGCGGAGGAGGGGATTTTAATTCCTTCCAGGCTCTGACAGAAGAAGTGTTCTCAGTTCTTCGTACACGTTTCGCCGTGGCCCCACAAATACGACGTCGATGCAGGACTCGTCATCGTTGAGTCGATAGATAATTCTGTACGTCCGAATACGATAGGCCCGCAACCCCGCTAACTCGAACTGAAGCGCATGTCCGGCAAGTGGGGATACGAGAAGTTCTTTGATACCCTGTTTAATCTCACCTTTGACTTGAGGATGAAATTTTCGGATTCGCTCAGCTGCTTCCTTCGAATAGCGTACCCGGTACCCTTTCATGGAGTGTCACGGCCAAACACCGCCTCGTGAGAAACCCACTGGCCTTTCTCCGCTTGCCTCAACGACCGGCGAAGTCCTCGCATCGCCTTCTGATCGCTTAAAATCTCAATGGTCTCCATCAACCCTTCGAATTGGTCCATGCTCAGCAGTACCGCTGAAGGAACGCCGTCGCGCGTGATCGCAACGATCTCCTGCTTGTGCTTCATGCGGCGGATTAAATCCAACAGCTTATTCTTGGCTTCACTGACAGAGACAAACTCATCGACCTGCGGCATACTATCCTCCTACGGGCTACATTAATGGCTATTATAATGGCTTGCCTAACTGCTGACAAGTGAGCTTGGAGATAAGTCGGGGACAAATGGTTTACTAATCTCCTCGAAGAGCCTGGCACACAGGAACAGGTGTCGGAACAGACGGGGAAATGGTTTGGGCGGTATCTGATTTGAGGACTAGCTGCACCGGAACCGTGGCCAGTACCTCAGCCTGGACGTGACATGGTCACGAACGCTTTGACCCGCACAGCCACAGTTCTCGGAATCAGGCACTCGGCGAGAGCAGGAAATCGATATCGGCCTTTGTCAGTACGCCCTGCCCCGAGCCTCGCACCGCGCCGGCCATGACGGCGTTGTACAACTCGAGCTTCCGTTGCTTCAGAGCCATCATCTTCTCCTCGATGCTGTGTCGCATGAGAATCCGCTCGATCGTGACGGTCCGCAGTTGCCCGATACGATGCGCACGATCGGAGGCCTGCCGCTCCACCGCAGGATTCCACCAAGGGTCCAGATGAAACACATACGTTGCACGGGTCAGATTCAACCCTTGCCCTCCCGCTTTCAGGCTCAAGAGAAAGACATCAGGCTGGTCACCGGTTTGAAAGGCCTTCACACGGGCTTTGCGCGCAGCCGGTGCCGTGGAGCCGTCCAATCGGTGATACGGCAATCCATGCTCCACACAGGCTTCCTGCACCAGATCCAGAAAGCTAGTGAACTGTGAAAACACCAGCGCACTGTGCCCTTCTTCCCGCAATACGTGTAATCGTTCCACGAGAAAGCCCAGTTTGGGGGAGCGCTCTTCCGGTTGTTTCGTGAGGAGTCGTGGCGACAGACAGATTTGCCGAAGCTTGAGGATGGCCGTGAGGGCGATGAACTGCGCCTGCCCGGAGGTCTTGCTGCGATAGGCCTCATCGATCGTGGAGCGCACTTGTTCGACCGTCTGTTGATAGAGCGCCTTTTGGCGATCGGTCAACTCCAGAAACACCTCATGCTCGATTTTCGGAGGTAAATCCTGAAGAATCTCCGCCTTGGTCCTCCGCAGAACAAAGGGCCTCGTCCGGCGCAACACCCGATCAAGCGCGGGACCTGAGAGCCGTTTCATATCCGTCTTGAATCGATCACTCTCGCCCAAGAGCCCCGGCACACAGAGGTCGATGACCGAGAAATACTCGCCGAGATGGTTTTCCAGTGGGGTGCCGGTCAGCGCGACTTTGAAGCGGCCCTGGAGTCGTCGGACTGCGCCCGTCGTATCCGCCTGGATGTTCTTTACCGCCTGGGCCTCATCAAAGACGATCACATGGAACGGGATCTGCTCCAGGGCATCGATGTCCCGACGGACCAGCCCATAAGTCGTGAGCACGATCTCACCGTCCCCGGCCTCGAATGTCCGCTCACTCCCGCTATACACATGGACGGTAAACTCGGGCGCGAACCGGGCCAGTTCTTGCTCCCAATTGAAGAGAAGGCTCGTCGGCACCACGACCAGGTGAGGGCCTTTCACCCCGCGCGCGGCTTTGAGGCGTCCTTCCCTGATCGCAGCCAAGAGACAGATGGTTTGGATGGTCTTGCCCAGCCCCATATCGTCCGCCAAACAGGCGCCGAATCGATGGGCATAGAGGAACGCCAACCAGGCATACCCGTCTTGCTGGTAGGGACGCAGCATTGCGTGAAGCCCCTTCGGCAACGGCGGCTTCTCAATCCGCACAAAACCCAGCAAGCCCGCCAGCACTGCCTCATCTTCGGCTGGTAACGACACGTGGATTCCCTGCTCGCGCAGCGCGAGCCAATCGAGGATCTGCAACCGAGGCACGCGTACGACCTGCGCCGATTCTCGATTCGCCTGAGCATCCCCGGTCAAGTCGAGGATGGCTCGTAGCCGTTCCATGCTAGGGCCGTCCAAAACTCGTAGCCCCCCCTCACTCGCAATGAGTCCGCCACGCTGCAGAACCGTCCTCCATTCCTGCTCGTCAATGGCCCTCCCATCACAACGGATCTCCGGCCTGATCTCGAACCAGTCGATTCCGGTCTCCTGTTGATCCTGATGCCTGACGTGAACGGAGCAGTCCCACCGGATGGATCTGAGCGGTTTCTCCTCGTACAACAGTGTGATCCCGACCGTTGTCAGCTTTTCCAAGAGAACCGGCAATCGTGGGAACAGGACACGCGAATCGATCACCATCGCATCATACGAGGACATGCCGCGAAACGCTTCCGGACCGAAGATCTCGAACGGCACCTGATAGAGCCATCCCTCACGAGACTTGTCGATGGTCTGCAAACCCCACCGCCCTGCCTCGATCTGCAACCGTACATCCGGCCTGGCATAGACAGCCAAGTGCTGTTTCAGCCATCGTGCGGCCTCCAGCCGAATACTCCGCACCCAATCGGTCTGATCCAACGCCGTCTTGATACGCCGGTCTCGTTCCTTCACCTCACCGACCGTCAGCAAGCTGAAGAACAATTCGTAGAGCACGGCCTTGCGTTTCTGTGTTCGCAACGGCGTTGACACGGCGCGCCCCTGTTCCAACGCCCGGATGAAGGAAAAGGTCGCCGCACTTGGAGAGCACCACCTCTCACCTTGCCGGCATTGTGCCTGGAGCATCCATGCAGTCGTTGGGGCACCAGCCTCATCAAGCAACGGCCTGAGCGTTAACGCGTAGTCCCGTTCCTCGCTTCCTGATCCGGCAACAGACAAGCGAACCGGCGTTTCATGCCCATCTACCCGAAAGAGCATATCGCGGAGGGTATTGTCGGCCTGCTTGCGGCTCAGATCGATCTGTGAGGAGTGGAACTCCTCTCGTGAAAGAGTGAATTCCAGCACATGGGGCTGCCCATGCCATCGCCGATGGTCTTCGCTAGCCGGTAGAGTGATCACACAGGGCGCTTCATCCAGTCCGCTACGATCATATGGAAAATTGAACCGCCGGAAGCCGTTGCGCAGTGACAGAAAGGAGGCCCACCCACCTTCCTCCTCCAAAAGAAGCAAGCGCCGGCCGTTTACGTCGACGACGAAACGACGAAACCGGACAATTCGGTCGAGCACGGTACCGTCCGCCATACACACCGCCCGAATCCTCACGCCATCATCGGAAAGAGCCAGCTCCGTCCTACTTTGGCACGCGACCGTCGGAGCCCATTGAAGGACAAACGAGTCCCGGCCGAATTTGAGCACAATAGGGAACCGCCGCTTGGCTAAGCCAAGGTAGCGCAACAGAGGATCATCTCCGTAGGTCGAAAACCAGGACGAATGAAGCAACGGGCGCAGTTCGGGCGGTACATCAGGAGCCCACCCCACAGGCAATCTCACACCATTGCGGTAGATGGAGAGCTGGGGAGAGGGCTGGCTTGCATCGATCACGATTTCATAGCCCGACTCTACGGGGTTGCCCTTGCTCGGGAAGCCCGCCTTGGTGGGTTCCCCGAACAAGTCGGTTCGGAGTGCGGCCAGATGGGCCTGTTCTCGATCGGACAATGGGAACGTCTCGGGCACAAGGAGATGCTTGGTGGTGAAACAGGCGCACAGGACATGTTTGCACGGACAATCGAACTCCCAGGCGGGGCAGTCACAAAAGGCAGAGAGATACCCGTCGTCCAGGGAAAACACGACTTCGTACAGGATGGTGCCCTGCACCTGGGCCGTGAGTGTCGCGCCATCCTTGCTCCAGACATAGTGCTGAAGTCGCTGCTGCCGGTAGTAGTCATACCCTCGCACCACCGACGCTTTGGGGGCCATCGTATACACATCATTAACGGCAAGGTTTCGAAATGCGGCAAGCAGAGCCGTCGCGGCAGGAACCTGGGCAATGGAGCTCCCCGTTTCTTGAGCAGGAGGACTCTGTGTTTTCCTAAAACGGGATGCAGGCTTCTTTTGCATGGGGCGTCACTATAACGGGCGGGAAAGATCCCCATCAAGTCACAAACCCACGCCATTTATGACGGTTTGCGACCCATCAACCGGCCTGCGCTGAGCTTGCCGAAGCGCTCAGGGTCCCGAGCACCTCGTGAAACGTCTCGGCTAACGGTTTCAAGTTTCATATTTCACGTCTCAGGGTTTTGGCTTCTGCACAACTTGAAACGTTGAACATGAAACCTGGAACTCAGAATCGAAGAGCGAGCGACGGGCATTGTGGCAGCGGCCGGTCGGTGGTCACAGGAGAAGCGTTCATGAATCAGACAGGCCGGAGGGAGATCATGAGAGCTGCAGTCAGTGAGTCGAGTCCTCGCTGAATTGCTCCTTCACAACTTGCAACACCATTCTCGCTGCATCAGTTGCCGAAAGTTGCGTCGTATCGATCCTCACTTCCGGATGAAGCGGCGTTTCATAGGGGTCTTGGAGCCCTGGAACGGTCGATGATTCACCTCGCTGGCCTCGCTGATAGGTCCCCTTGTAGTCACGCTGCATCGCGAGTCCTAACGGACATTCTACTGCCACCTCGATGAATCGAGGGATGAGGCTTCGAGCGAAGTCACGGTACGCACACTTACTTGCTGTGGCGTCGAAGATGACCGTGACGCCATGTGCCACCAATCTCGCTCCCATGAGGGCCAGGGCGCGGTAGAAGAGATCCCGCTCCGCCAGCGAATAGGTCGCGGTCGGCGTGAGGATGCGTCTGACTGCATCGGACTCGAGGACTTCGACGGACAACTTCAACTGTTCAAGCTGAGGTCGAAGCGCTGCGGCAATGGTGCTCTTGCCCGACGCAGGCAAACCCGTAAGCCAGATAGCAAACGCTTGTGGACGAGTCATAAATCGTGCTGAGCTTCCAGCAAACAGCTATCAGCGTTCAGCATGTGCGAGGATCACATTCTCTCTGAATTCCCTCTCCCAACTGTACGCTGAGAGCTGACAGCGTATCAAACACCGCAATACTCATTCACCCGCTCCGGCTCAAAGCGCGGCACGTCGAGCACGTTTTCAATGAAACGAAAGAGACTCCGCCTGGTGTCGATCGACAGGTTTGGATACCAGAGCGGGCTGGCCACGACCAAGCCGCGAAAGGCAAAGAACGGTGCGGCTGTTTCTGTCACTTCCTTGTCGCCGCTCGCTTCCAGATAGGTCTCCCAAAACAAACGGAACAGGACTTCGAACGACCCGTACAGCTTCCCGCGCCGGATCAGGGAGTTGAGCAGATAGTTGATCGTCATGGCCGTGATGTCGTCGGCCGGCTCGCCCCATTCTCCTCGCGACCGGTCCAACACCGCAAAATCCGTCCCGCGACGGAACAAGACATTGTACGGATGGAAGTCTCCGTGCACCTGTGCAAGCCGGTTGGCCTTGTCACGGAGACGCCACCGCCACCGGTTGCACGCTTCCTCCACCGTTCGTAACAGATCAGCGGTGATAAAGCCAAAGCGTGTGGGATAGCTGTCGGTCAACCCCATGATGCATTCGCCATGACCGATCAATTCACGCAGCCGACGCTTATAGAGATCCGCGTCTCGACGCTTTTTGGCATGGATCTGTGCCAGGTACCGCGCCAGCGCGACCACGCGTTGTCGATCCAGCTTACGGAGCCCCCCACCATTCGCCAATCGCTCAAGATCCGCATGATAGCTTGCGCCATCAGTCCATTCGTTCAGCACGAAGAATTCTTGGGCTTCGGCAAGAGAACAAAGCTCCTGCTTGGCATTGAACGCACCAACATCCAGCGCCTTGACATGTCGTGGAAGCCGTCCATAGGAGTCATAGTCCCAGAGCATCGCCTGGGCACGATCCGCCATATGCTCATGCCCGAATGGACCGGGCTTCATCGTTTCAAGCACAGCTGACTGAACCCGTCGTCCGATTTGGAAGGTCAATTTGACCGGCGTGCCATACCCATACCGCTTCTGGGATCCCTTGGAACTCTCCTTGCCGATGATTCCATAGGACAAGAGTCGCGTCTCCGAACCAAAACGGGTCTGTAGGTAGCGTTCCATGGTTTGCTTGCGCAACGCAGACATGCATCCACTCTCACGCAAATCGCGTTCCATGGGCACATCTCCCATTATCGCCTACGCCTCACTCTTTACCCTTCACCCATTTCAAAGAACTGTTGCATTGCGCAACACCGGCCAGAGTGGTCCTGTGGACAAATACCCCAATACAAGTCAGCTGGGCCGACTCGGATCATAAAACATCCACACATTGCTGATTGACCGACACTCTCGAGTCATTGCTCCCTCGGCATATCGTTTGCGACCTCCGGTCGGTAAGAGGAACTGAACTGTTACGATGTGGAGGCACGAATGGAACTAGAAATTCACAGCCGCAATGTCGCGATGACCCCTCGCTGGAAGACCGAGATCGAGTCCCGCATGGAAGATCTCCAACGCGGGCACGACGATGTGATTCACGGTCGAGTCACCTTGACCAAGAATCGGCACCACAAAAAACTTGTGAACGTGGCGGAAGCGCTCATTGTAGTCACATTGCCCGGTCGTCACACCCTGACGGCTCGCAAGGAAGACAAGACCTTCGAGGAAGCCATCAGATCTGCCTTTCAGGCTGCCAACATTGAACTCCACAAGTATCGAGAAAAACGCGCGAAGACCGAAATACGCCTGCCTCCCGCGCCGTCTCATCAGGGCGTCGTGTCGAAGCTGTTCTCCAATGAGCGCTACGGCTTCATCCTCCAGGAAGGAGGCGGTGAGGTCTACTTCCACGCAAATGCCTTACAGGGACTCACCTTTGAGCAACTGGAAGATGGAGCCGACGTGGTATTCGGCCTCGAGGAGGGCTTCAAAGGTCCGCAAGCCACGGTCGTCGCGCTTCCGCAACCGATCGCGGCCAAGGTGTCCTAGGATGAACATCGAAAAATTCAAAGTCCCTGTCTCCATGCTGGCCCCAACGATCGATCCCGGGCAGCTCGGATTCGAGGATACGGGCGAACTTGAACCGCTGACGGAGATCATTGGACAGGAGCGGGCCGTGGAGGCGTTGGAATTCGGGCTCAATATGAAGAGTCCCGGATTCAATCTCTACGTCTCCGGCCCTGTCGGGACAGGAAAAGCCACCGTCATTCGGCAGATGGTCAAGACCATGGCACGGACCGCTCCCGCTCCTGCTGACTGGTGTTATGTCAACAACTTCCAAGATTCCTCTCGACCAACCTGTCTTGCGCTGCCCGCCGGCCAGGGCGCGTCATTCAAACGAGAGATGTCCGGATTCATCGAGGGACTGCGACGTGACATCCCCTTGGCATTCGAGAGCAAGAAATATCTCGATGCCAAGGCCAAGCTGCATGATGACATCGATACCAAGAAAAAGGCCCTCTTCCACGAATTAACGGAACACAGCCGAACACAAGGATTCGGCTTTGAGGAAACTTCGGTCGGTTTCGGGATTGCGCCGCTCAAGGACGGCCATTCCATGACGGATGCCGACATGGAGGCGATGACCGAGGAAGAGCAGCGAGACTTGACCGAACGGCGCAAGACGCTTGAAGGGGAAATCCGCGAATTCCATATCCGCATCCATGGTCTTGAGAAGGAAGCCGAGCACCAACAACGCCATCTGGACCGCCAACTGGCCACGAATGTCCTGGAAGGCCGTTATGAAACCATGCGGCGGGCGTACCAAGATATCGCGCCCATCACAACATTCTTGGAACATGTTCGAGACGACATCGTACATCACTACAAGGACTTCCTGCCGCGGGAAGGGCCCGCCATTGCCATCCCCGGTTTGGAATTCAAGCGACCCGACATGTCGCGTTTCCTTGTCAATCTGATCGTGCAACGCGACCCAAGGGAAGGGGCTCCTGTCATCGATGAATCACATCCGACGTATACCAACCTCATCGGCAAGATCGAGCGGCGGGCCCATATGGGCGTCATGTACACCGATTTCACGGAAATCCGTGCAGGAGCTGTGCTGCAAGCCAACGGCGGCTACCTGATCGTGAACGCAGTGGACATGCTGCGCCAGCCGTTTTCGTGGGACGCGCTCAAGCGGGTGATCAAGACCAATGAGGTGAAGATCGAGGATCCTGGTGAATTCTACGGGTTCTCCACGGCGGGACTGAGGCCGGAGCCGATCCCTGTGAATGTGAAAGTCATCATGGTTGGGCCGCCCATGCTGTACCACCTGCTGCAAACCTACGAAGAAGACTTCGAGAAGCTGTTCAAAGTGAAGGCGGATTTCGACACTGAAGTCGTGAGAAGCGAACGGGAGGACCGACAATATGCCCGGTTCATTGCGAGGCTCTGTCGAGAAGAAGGACTGCCACACTTCGGAGCGGATGCCGTCGCGGAGATCCTCCGGCAAGGCCTTCGCTTTGCCGATCGTCGCGATCGACTCTCGCTCCGGCTCAGTCTCGTCAGCGACCTCATCCGTGAAGCGGGGTATTGGGCGAAGAAAGAAGGCCATGCGTTTGTGACGCGAGCCGATGTCGATGCCGCCGTCACCCATAAACGTCATCGCTCGAACTTGGCGGAACATTGGATCCAAGATGAAATCAAAGAAGGCACGCTGATGATCGATCTCGACGGTGACGTGGTCGGTCAGGTCAACGGGCTGTCGGTTCATGAGTTCGGCGACTACGCGTTCGGCCGCCCGACGAGAATCACCGCTCGTACCTACGTCGGCACCAAAGGCGTGATCGATGTTCAGCGGGAGGCGGAACTGGCAGGAATGATCCATAGCAAGGGGGTCCTGACGCTGGCCGGATATCTCGCCGGCAAATTCTCCGGGGCTCATCCCTTTGCCATGAGCGCTTCGTTGACGTTTGAACAGACTTACTCTGAAGTGGAAGGTGACAGCGCCGCCGTAGCCGAGCTCATCGCCATTCTCTCCAGCCTCGCCGATCTACCGATCCATCAGTGGCTGGCCGTCACCGGCTCGGTCAATCAATTGGGTGAAATCCAACCGATCGGCGGGGTGAACGAAAAGATCGAGGGGTTCTTCGAATCCTGTTCACGCAAAGGGTTGACCGGCTCGCAAGGTGTCATCATCCCCGCTCGCAACACCAAGCATTTGGCCCTTCGCCGCGATGTAGTGGAAGCCGTCGAGTCCGGTCACTTTGCCGTCTATGCCGTGAACACCATTGAAGAAGCACTGGAGTTACTCACCGGCATCGTTGCCGGTGAGCGGGGACTCGATGGGGCCTACCCACCCGACAGTGTGTTTGGCCGAGCCGCGCTGCGATTAGAAGAGATGGCACAGGCTGTGGCGGAGTGGGGCGAAGGGGAAGAAAAGCCGAGCGGGCACATCATCACAGAGCTCTAGCAGTCTGCTGAAAAACTCGGTTTCTGCTTCGCGCACCGTTGCAGGATGAGAGAAAGGACTGTGGCATTCTACACCTCAGAATGCTCAAAAAGGCTTCCAGCAAGGCCGCAGCGAGCGAAGGGGCGAGGCGTACGCTTCGGTACGTTGAGCTTCTGAGTGATGCGAGAACGCCGCTGGAGGACTTTTTCAGCATTCTGCTAGGCAGCTATTTGTGGGTCAGTCGATATTTTTCAATCGCCAGCTGAGCAATCCGCCTCCCCATGTCGGTTCCGACCGTGCCGGAATTCCGATAATGAACGCCATCGTAGATCCGTGCATTCGCCACTTCCTGCATGAACTCGTCCACATTCGTCCAGCGGCGGATCGCATCACCCGCTGCATGGCTGCTCGTGGTGAGCATCGGTGTTGGCTCCTGACCGATCTCTGCCTTTAACACCGTCCCTACGGCACCGGAGGTGATGCAGTGTGCGCAGGGATATTCCGGATGCATGGGAGTCTCAATGAACGGCACCCAGGACTCATCCCGTTCGGTCGCATCGTTCCCATCGATGTCGCCGTTACGAATGGCTGTGAGGGGTCGCCAGAAACCGTAGTGATATTTGGCATCAAACACCGCAATCAAGCCGTCATCCGACGCTTGCGTCACTGCGGCAAAAAAGCGTGCATTCCGCGTGATGTCTCTTCCTGGAGTATTCGCAACTGAACGCACGATGGCATGATAGATTGGCGGCATGACCTCTTCCCAGAAACGGGCAATTTCTGTCTGCTCCGCAGTCCGCTGTTGACTCCGCTTTCCACCCAGCGCTTTCACCTCATTATAGTCACGCGCCCATACTTCACTGCTCAAGTCCGGAGGTGGCCCCGGACGAAATTGCGACGGGTTCGTCATCAACCAGGGTGTGCGATGCCTCCACTGTGGCGCTTCCGGTATCACCGTAGGCACATAGGTTCCTGCACTCGTATGTGGACGATAGGACTCCCCTGCCGCAGCCCCATCATTCGCACGCCTCGCTAGAACAGCCGCGACTGCCTTTTCAGCGACAGCGACACCATTGGACTTGGCTGGTCCATCGGCGATTGTAGTCAGAACAGCCTGATAGGCGTGATCGATGATTGCCTGTTGAGACGGAATCAGTTTTGCCAACATGGCACGATTCGCCGCTGCGACCGCTGCTTCCAATGATGCCCCAGGAGTCGGCTCCAGTTTCACATCGCTGACGGGATACCGCTGGGTAATCGCATTCACGGCTTCATAGACAGATGCTTGAACCATCGCTAATGCCCGCTCCGCAGGCAACGGTCCCAAACCAGCCTTCACCACGATCTCACCAGCCTTCTCGTTCCATTCAGTGACGGCATCCGCTCTCGCATCCGACAGTGCCGATGCCGTGAGGAGTAGTGCGATGAGGCCGGCTCGCAATATCTGTGGATAAGCAATCATCATGTGCATCGTATTTTCACCCCTGAATGATCATTTATGCTCTGATGAGGACGTACCCCAATAATTGAGCAACTATCGTGCTCGCTGCGAGCGAAACGAATTCACGTGCAATAGGTCAAGGTCCTCATTTGTATGACTGCACACTCGCTGACTGAATGGGAAAGTGGGGATAATATCCGCAGGACCGTCTATTAACTTTGACACGAAAGGACTTACAAAATCGAAAAGGTGATGGAGTCGAGGAATACGCGACCAAGCTTCTCCAACGGCGTCAGAGCCTGCACCTAAGACCATGGAGAGGTGGAGCCAGCCTGAAGGTCCAAGTCTGAATCCTGGTTGCGATCGCCCTCTATTCAGTG
>JAHBWO010000064.1 GCA_019636945.1 Nitrospira sp.
TAGGTACTTCTGGGCAGCCCATCGGATTTTTGATGGAACCGACGGACTGCCCCCTACGCACGTAAGACTAATTGCTCGCCTGGTTGCCGGTCTCCGTTCCACCAGACTTATAGACCAACACGGCACCGGGATTCGTCCCGACGGTCAGAGTCTGCTTGATCAAATTATCGGCAGCGCTGATGATTGACACAGATTTGTCTGCCCGATTCGACACCGCGATGTACTTGGCTTCTCCAGCTCCCTCCGCCAAGACATCGATGCTATGTGCTCCGGCAAAGCCCACACTGTCTCCACCCGCAATTAATCCGATCTCTCTGATGAGAGTGAGTACAGGCGGCGTCGCCGTGAGCCTCGAGGCATCAAACGCGAAGAGCCGATCTTTTTTCGTCGAAGTGACGGCGTTCCCCGCGAGAATGTAGAAGCGCCTTACGTCCGGCGAGAACTTGAACGCGCCCGTCGACGTTCCGTCAAGCTCAGGAATGGTGAAATCTGTCCGGGGAGTCCCGGCAGTGCCGAGATCGATCACTCCCAGCTTCGTGCCCGTCGGGGGGATGGTATCGCCGCGCAGGAGGAGGAACCGCCCATCAGGTGAAATGCCATATCCTGTATACGGAGTTCCCGCCAGATCGAATTTGTTCGTAATCTGTAGCGTCGCTGGGTCGATCTCCGCGATCTCCTTATAGCCCTCTTGGAAACTATAGATTTTATTCGTCAGCTTGGAGGAGCGAATGCCATGCGGCTCAGAGCTATTGGGAGTAAACGCCGTGGTCAACGACTTAGTGGATTCATTATCGCAGGTTTCCTTCGTCGAATTACATAAGTCCACACGTCCAATCATCTGGCGGTAGGTCCCCGATGTCTCGTCATCGTCAAGCACTGCGATTTCCCCAGCAGTCGTGCTCGAGACAAAAACCCGTTTCGGTGAAGTAGAAAATGCCGCAACCTTATGGCCATCGGCCAGAATGCAGGTCGTTCCCAGCACTCTCGGGGGTATCGCACCAGGGCCCAGATGTGAATTGTGAATGACCGTGACCGATCCACCTCCCTGAGTCGCACAGTTCACTAAATCATCCCCGGGAGTCGTTGTTCCCGTTGCATTGTCGCCATCATTCATAATCCAGACCACTTCGCCATCATTTCGAGAGCGAAAGAGGTGCACCGGGTTGGTACCGACCTGCAAATTGACCTCGTGGACCGGCGTGGCAGCAGTCAAGGGATCGATCGTCGCCACCTTATTGGCGGCTCCAAGATTCACAAACACCCAATCTCCATCGGTACTCTGCATGTCGCCCAATGTCACATTTTCAAATTCTGCTGCATCGATCGTATTGACGACTACGTTGCCGGAATCCCCCTTCAGCGCCACGCTGCTCAACGTCTTGTCGCCCGTATTATTTACAAACACTAACGCATTGGCATTGCCGACGCTGCCGCCGGGGGCCGGCGTTGCCGTGGTGGTTTCTCCTGAATTACATGCCGCAAGGCTAATCAGCGCGAGCCCTACGGCGCCAGTTGTAACACTCAAGACAAAGTTTTTTCTCTTCATCGGTTCCATGGAACATTCCTTCCTCGTTACGTATGTCGTATCATTCCAATACAGAGGGAGCACAGCTCGCTCCCAGACTGACTATGTGCTAGACAACCTGTATAAAGAAGCTGCGGCGGGCCACGAGGTGGGAATTGGCCATCAATAACTGCGTGCTGAACGGGAATAGTGCCAAGACTCCAGACAAGACTCACGTGACCGTCTTCGGAGGTCTCTCCTCGTCCGCCACTACTCTGAATATCGAAACCGCTGCAGTGCCAGGAACAATGGCTATGGCCCTGTTGGCTATGCTGAGTCTGCCCGCTTGGGCAGTGAGGCATAGTCCATTGCGAAGTCAGGTTCCCCTGTCCAACCGACAGAAATCCCATCAGCCAGAGCACAACACAGCAACCCGTCAGTGCTCGAGAAACCTCCTGGCGCATCTTCCTTAACATCGTCGATTCGATTCCGTCGTTCCTGGGGATTCTCTACGACGCTCCGCCGAACAATTGGAACGACTTGGTCATGCCAAAGATGTAGCTGATCTGTTGTTCCAAATTGCCGTTGAAATCGCGATAAATGGGAATCTGTGCAATGAAATAGACCGAGGCGAAATTCATGACATTGAACATGACGCCTGGTGAATAGGCGACATAGGTCGAGCCGGTTGTCGGGATGGCTCGAAACTTGATCGCCGGATCAAGCAGAATGGGCGCGCCTCCCGGATTGAACTGAAACAACGACGCATCCATGGCATCGTTCTGCATCCATCGAAAATTGAACTGCTGCGTCAACACCAACCAGGGAGTCTGTTCCAGCGGGATCACATTAACCCCCAACGCCCCACTCACTTCATCGCCGAACTTGTATCCATCACTGTTCTTAAACGTGTGTCGATAACTGACCGACGCGAACTGATTGACCCGATGCGGGATCAGCTCATACGTCTGATAGAGCATAGGAACGATACCGAAGTTGCCTCGACCAATTTGCAGCGTCGATTCCGCCAGGGAAGTTCCCTGGGCAAACCGGCCATAGCTGCCGGTCGGGAAATCAACTCCCACTCCAACTACAATCATGCTACGCAAGGTAGGAAGCACGTTGTACTTCAGCGAAGCCCGAATATCCCCAAGTCCTCCTTCACCGTATGGGACAGGAACGAGCCCGCCGATTTGGGCGTTGGACTCGACATGCTTGTAGGGGATCGCCACTTGGATGCCGAGGCGGTCGGTCAAGCCATAGTTCAGGTCCAAGGTCGCCGTTCGGGTCGTGGTTTCGATACGGTTGACATTCAAATTAGCCAGGGTGAGAGTCCGGGCACCTTGATTGGCAAATGGAATGCGTCCACCCTCCCCAGGAGGCGCCTCCATCGGAGTCCAGTTATAAATCGCATTCACCGTCAACAAGCCCTTCATCGGCACCTGCTGTTGCGACCCGATCACGACGAAGCAACTCACGGAGCCGCAGGATGCCTCAACTGGGGATGGACTGAGCATCGAGACCATCACTCCGACACAGCTCGTAATAGCGAGGACACAAGACCAGATTGTGCGCACCATGATTCCAAACTCTTTCTGTGTTGTGACACGACGAAGTCCGTCCGTCAGAACTCGCCGCGAGACACGGTTGTTAGAGAAACACCTGCCTACGGCAGGCGCTATGCGAGAAGAGGAGGAGGCCCGCGAAAGAAATAGGAGACCGCAATAGGAAGTCGAATTGGACTACTGTGAACAACGACCGTTTGCTCGACCAATTGAAGCGTAGAATTCAACAAGACCGACGTGGATTCAACGTCCTGTCCGGCCGCACAGAGCCAGGCACAAATTCCTGTTGAGTGCGTCCCCGCCTGATGTTCCGCGTGGTGTTGAGCATGGCCCACGCCTGGCGCAGCCATAGCCGCGTTTACCAGCATGAGACAGACCAGCAGCAGCCAAACAAACCAGGATTGTTTTAATCTTGCCAACATACTGCGTCGATTACTTGAGCGATGCCGCCTTCATCGGTTCCGGTTTTTGGATTCGTGCCACCGCGTCAAGAATCACCTGCTCGGTCAACAACCCGCCCTTGATGTATTCTTGCACAACACCTTTTTCATCAATGAACACACTGACCGGTAAGCCGAAGACGCCGAACTGGTTGGCGACTTTATTGTCGCGGTCCATCAGTACCGGAAACGTATGGCCATGCTGCTTGATGTGCTCGCGCACTTTGGCTTCGTCTTCCAATTCGTTAACCGCCAACACCACAAAGCCCTTGTCGCGCAACTTGTCGTACATCGCTTGCATCGCCGGCATTTCCGTCGTGCAGGGTTTGCACCAAGTGGCCCAGAAATTCAGCAGGACAACCTTGCCACGATATTGGCCAAGGCTCTGCGCCTTACCTTCCAAATCCACCAAACGAAAATCCTCGGCGGTTGTCCCGACGGCTGGTACCCGAGAGCCCATTCCCCATACCAAGCCACTGCTGATGAGAAACATCACACACAGAGTCACCATTCCGACCATCGTCACGGAATCTGATTTCTTCACGCCCATCGCCTCTCCTCCTCGTGGCTCACGCTGTCCTACAAAGCACTCTTCGTCAACTGGAATGATCTGGTTATCCCAAAGATGTAACTGATTCCCTGAGCCAAGTTATTATTGGAATCCCTCATTATTGGAATCTGCGAATGGAAGTACACGGACGTCCATTTGGTCAATGGCGAATCAATCAGGCCATCCAGACTGACCTGAAATCCTGGCGAAAATGCAAAATATGTGGAGCCGGTCGTCGGCACACGGCGGTTGGTGATCGCAGGATCAAGAACAATCGTCTCACCGGGAAAATCCGGAGCATCGGCCGGCGTAGCCGATCGTTCCAGCGACGCGCTGATGTTGTCATGAACCAGATACCGCCAATGGAATTGTCCTGTCAGCACCAGCCAAGGGGCGCGCTCCAACGGCACACCGCTCGCGCCTAGGTTGAGGTTATATTCGTCACCAAACTGATAGCCATCATTGTTCCGAAACGTATGACGATAGCTGCCATAGAAAAACTGATTGAGCCGGTGTGGAATCAGCTCATAGGTTTGGTAGACCGACCCAATGAGCCCGACGTTCCCTCTCCCCAATTGAGTTGGTGATTCCATCACCTCACCGGCGGTATCCCTGGCAGTGGTACTGCCTGTCGGTACCTGCACTCCAAACCCAGCCACGATCATACTTCGCAGCGTGGGGAGCACGTTGTACTTGGCGGTAATGATCATGTCTCCGATCCCGTTATCCCGAAATGGAACCAGCTCTCCCTCACCGTTGACGCCTTCTTCCCCCAAACCATCAATGTGCTTATGCGTCCGCCAGAGATACGGGATCGAGACCTGCACACCCAGCCGATCCGTAATGCCGTAGTTCAAATCAAAGTTGACGGTTTGCGTAATGGTTCGCACCTCTTGATGGTGGTCAAGAATGAGGCGCCGCCCGGCTTGATCGATCGCCGGAATCACCCCGTTCGTTCCATCAAGTAAGCGCATCGGCGTGTAATTGTACATGGTGTTGAACGTCAGGATCCCGGCCTGCGGCACCTGCTGTTGGGAACCGACCACCACAAAACAAGTGACCGACCCACAGGCTGCCTCGGCAGTGTGAACACCGGGCCAGGCCCACACGAGCACACCTAGACTCAATAGACACAAGCGTATGAAACGTTTCACCACCATAGATGAGCTGATATCTTGTTCAGAAGAACCGCTTTGAACCGTCTATAGTCTATATGTGGAACCCGCCAACTAATGACGGGACTGCAACGACCCGACGAAATTACCGGTTATGATAAGGGGAAGGTTGGGGGAGCACGGCTGGAAGAAATAGGGGTTGGCTCGGAAATTGCGTCGACTGAATGAGGAAGCGGCAGAAGCGTAACAGGACTGCGCTCAGCCTGAATTACGACGGCCTCGGTGTCGAGAACTGTACCGGCCGCACACATCCACGAACAAAGCAGTGTCCCGTGCGTGGCCGTTTGATGCTGAGCATGGTGTCCGGCGTGTTCAGCAGCTTGCGCCTGTGCCAAACCACCGATGGCAAGGACGCAGAGCACGAGAGAGATCGAAAGGAATTTTCGGAATGTCTGGCTCATGCTCGAAGACATTTCCCGATAGGGGTCTGGTTGATCACTGATATGCCTACACATACTACAGATGCAACAACTCTTGCATACTAGGCGACCGAAAGAACACCTGTCAAGCCACCAGAGCTGCCGCCGGAGGATCAGGTAGGATTCACCGAAAAGATGCTGTATACTCCACGATCTATTTTTTAACCATCATCGTTATTCACCACACATTCTTTTTATGGTCACACAAGTACTCAATCTGATTTTCGGCAGTAAAAACGATCGTGAAATCAAGGCCATTCGGCCGATCGTGGCGCAGATCAATGGACTGGAGGCCGGGCTCACGCCCCTTTCCGATGAAGCGCTCGCCGACAAGACCCAGGACTTCAAAAAGCGGCTTGCAGCAGGCCAGACCCTCGACGACATTTTGCCTGAGGCGTTTGCCGTATGCCGTGAAATGTCGCGACGCAAGCTCAACATGCGCCATTTCGATGTGCAGTTGATCGGCGGCATGATCCTCCATCGCGGGCGCATCGCCGAGATGAAAACCGGCGAGGGGAAGACCCTGGTGGCGACGTTGCCTGTCTACCTCAATGCCCTGGAAGGCAAAGGCGTCCATCTTGTGACCGTCAACGATTACCTGGCAAAGCGCGACGCCCAGTGGATGGCGCAGCTCTACCATGCGCTGGGACTCTCCACGGGCATCATTCAGCATGATGCTTCATTTATGTACGACCCGACCTACGAGGCCTCTGACAAACGGCTGCAACACCTGCGTCCCTGCACGAGACCCGAAGCCTATCGCGCCGACATTACCTATGGGACGAACAACGAGTATGGGTTCGACTACCTTCGCGATAATCTGGTCGTCACGGCATTGAACCAGTGCGTCCAGCGCGAACTGAACTTCGCGATCGTGGACGAAGTCGACAGCATTTTGATCGACGAAGCCCGGACTCCGTTGATCATATCCGGCCAAACCGATCAGACCACGGACCTGTATTACAAGATCAATGCGATCATCCCCCAGCTGAAGGCCGAAACAGACTACACCATTGAAGAAAAAACCAAGACGGCGGCCTTGACCGAAGACGGCAATGCCCGGGTCGAAAAACTGCTGGGCGTGGACAATCTGTACGATCCGGCCAACATGGACATGGTCCATCACGTGGTCAAGGCCCTGCAGGCCTACACACTCTACAAGCGAGACGTGGACTATGTGGTGAAAGACGGCGAAGTCATCATTGTGGACGAGTTTACAGGTCGGTTGATGCCGGGTCGGCGCTGGAGCGACGGGTTGCATCAAGCTGTCGAGGCCAAAGAAGGGGTCAAGATCGCCAACGAGAACCAGACCCTTGCGTCCGTGACCTTCCAGAACTATTTCCGCATGTACAACAAGCTGAGCGGCATGACCGGGACAGCCGACACGGAAGCCGCCGAGTTCGCCAAGATCTACAACCTCGATGTCAACGTCGTGCCGACCAATCGTCAAATGATCCGACAGGATTATGCCGATGTGGTGTATCGAACCGAGAAAGAGAAATTTTTGGCGATCGTCGAAGAGATCAAAGAATGCCATGAGCGCGGACAACCGGTGCTGGTCGGCACCATTTCCATCGAGAAATCTGAAAAAATTGCAGGCCTGCTGAGCCGTAATGGCGTGAAACACAACGTCCTCAACGCCAAGCAGCATGAGCGGGAAGCCGAAATCGTTGCGCAAGCCGGCCGCAAAGGCGCGGTGACAATCGCCACCAACATGGCCGGCCGCGGAACCGACATCTTATTGGGCGGCAATCCGGACTTCATGTACAAGCAGGTGCTGTATCGCGAGGAGAACATGTCCGAGAGCCGCAAGCTCGAGGTCTACGAGGATATTCGATCCGACTGCGAGAAGAACAAGCAGGAAGTCATCGGCGTGGGGGGACTGCATATTCTCGGGACGGAGCGCCATGAGAGTCGCCGCATCGACAACCAGCTTCGTGGACGAGCCGGTCGGCAGGGCGATCCGGGCACATCACGGTTCTATCTCTCGCTCGAAGACGACTTGATGCGAATCTTCGCGTCCGAACGGGTGTCTCAGCTGATGCTCAAGCTCGGCATGGAGGAAGGCGTCCCGATCGAACATGGCATGGTCACGAGGGCGATCGCGAATGCCCAAAAGAAGGTGGAGGCCCATAACTTCGAAATCCGGAAGCAGTTGCTCGAATACGACGACGTGATGAACAAGCAGCGTGAAGTGATCTACCGTCACCGCCGGGCCGTGCTGAGCGGAGACAACCTGACCACTGATCTCCACGATATGATGGCCGGATCGGTGGAGTCTTCTCTGAACGTGTATTGCCCTCCTGATCAATACCCTGAAGATTGGGACGTCAAAGGGTTGACCGAGGTCATGCATGCTCAATTCGGCATGGACGTCACCCAAGGCAAGCACGATGGCGGAGACTCGCTGCGCGACGTGGGGCGTGACGCCTTACTGGAAGATCTCAAAACCCAGGTTCAAGAAGCTTATGCAAAAAAAGAAGCGGAGCTGGGACCAGAGTTGATGCGCTTTCTGGAAAAGACATTCATGCTCCAGGTCATCGATCACCACTGGAAAGACCATCTGCTCGCGATGGACCATCTGCGAGACGGCATCGGGCTTCGTGGCTACGGTCAGAAAGACCCCCTCATCGAATATAAACGAGAAGGGTTTGATCTGTTCGCCGGCATGATGGAACGGGTCAAGTCCGACACGTTGGAACGGCTGTTCCATGTCCAGGCCGTCCGCCATGAGGGTGAACAGCCGGCGGCTCCGCCTGAGCCGATTCCCCAACGCCCGCAACCCAAACTGACCTTGAACCGTGGTGATGAACCGGTCGCGGCGCCTGCTCCGGCCCAACGGACCGAGAACAAGGTCGGTCGCAACGACCCCTGCCCCTGCGGCAGCGGGAAGAAGTATAAGAAATGCCACGGAACCTAAAGCCACAGGCGGCAGTCGTTGCACTGATTTCGCTCCATACCTCTTAGAGCAACTCCGGGAACTGAGGCTGGATACTCCGCGAATCTAAGAGCTCGCCCAGGGTCACAGATTGTATACAAACATGGCTCGATTGCTGGACCGGCAACCGGGAATTCTCCCTGATCTCACCTTGACTTAACGCAGCTCGAGAGGCTACCCTATCCCCCTTTCAATACCAGGAGATGGGTACATTTGGCCCATACTCTAGGGGTGTCCTTTTTCCCATAGTGACTGCAAATTTTGGAGCTCTTCGTGAGTGCTGGGCATCCAGAACTCGTTGCTGCCATTGCATCGGAGGTGATCGCCTCCGGTCCGATTCCGTTTGCGCGGTTCATGGAGTTAGCCTTGTACCATCCGCAACTCGGTTACTACATGCGCTCATCGGAACCGGTGGCTGAGCGGATCGGCTGGAAGGGTGATTTTTACACAAGCTCGGACGTCCATCCGATTCTTGGGCACGCTCTCGCCAAACAAGCCGAGCAAATGGACCGACTACTCGGGCAACCGACCTCCTTCACTCTTGTGGAGATGGGTCCAGGCAAGGGACTGTTGGCAGGACATATTTTGTCGACTTGTCAGCGCGACTATCCTTCATTGTTCCACCGCCTCCGCTATACTTTGATTGAACGAAGCCCCGCCATGCGCGAGGCACAACGTATCCATCTAGCCCCCTGGCTTCAGCGACCTGATCTCATCACCTGGGTGGACGATCTTGCCTCTATTCCCCCGTACAGCCTGACCGGGCTGTGCCTCAGCAATGAACTCGTAGACTCGTTTCCGGTTCACCGCATTCAGCTGACGGCACATGGCCTTGAAGAACTCTGGGTGGACTATCGGGATGGGCGGTTCGTTGAGTGTCTCAAACCGCTGTCATCGGATCGGCTCGCAGCTCATCTTCGCCACATCGGTTCGGATTGGGCGGAAGGGTACCGCACGGAGGTGAATCTCCAGGCAGTCGATTGGATGACTCAGGTGGCCCAACGTCTCGCTCGCGGCTTTGTGCTCACCATCGATTACGGCCACACCGCACAGGACCTGTACTCCATCGACCGAAAACGCGGAACCTTCCTCTGTTACCGCCGCCACGCGGTTCATGAGAATCCGTTCCTGCACGTGGGGGAACAGGACATGACCGCCCATGTGGATTTTTCGAGTTTGGCGACTGCCGGTGAAGAACAGGGTCTCCAGACGACCGGCTTCACCAACCAGATGAGTTTCCTCATGGGGCTCGGTATTGAGCAGATGCTCGCAGGACTGAGCCAGGACAGCCCGGAACTCACGGCAGCGATTCAGTTGCTGAAGCCAAACGGGATGGGCACCACATTCAAAGTCCTTGTTCAGCATAAAGCCGTGCCGAATCCGAAACTCGACGGGTTGCAGTATCAACCGTTCTTCCGTTCGGCACTCACCACACAGTCGGCGGCGTAAGGACTGAAGCACGATGACCTCTCCAGCATTGAATGACGGTTCAGGTGTCACGCTTCACGATGTGGCCATCGCTCCCGTTCCTGAAAACTATTTACCCATTCTCCTGTTCATTGCCATCGGGATTGTCCTTGGGACATTGACGCTCTATGTTGGGAAGTTTGTTCGCCCCAACCAGCCCTACCGCGCCAAGCTGGCGCCGTACGAAAGCGGAAGCCCGCTCTTTCAGGACGCCCGGGTGCAGTTTCCGATTCGGTATTACGTAATCGCGATGCTGTTCGTCATTTTCGATATCGAAATCGTCTTTATGTTTCCCTGGGCTGTCGCCTTTACCAGGCTTGGCCTGGTGGGGTTAGTGGAAATGATCGTCTTCATCGCCATTTTGGTCGTGGGGTTTTGGTACGCGTGGAAAAAGGGTGCATTGGAATGGGATTGAAATCGAGCCGTTGTTCGTATCTCGTGAAGCGTGAAGCGCAAACGTTGCGTATTTCGCCTTCAACGAATACCGCTTCACAAACGACGAGAGACGCATTATGAGTCTTCTTGAACGCCAGTTTGACGCCAACATTGTCACGACCAATCTGGACGCAGTCATCAATTGGGCGAGAAAGTCTGCGCTCTGGCCCATGACGTTCGGGCTGGCCTGCTGTGCCATCGAGATGATCGCCAGCGTCTCCTCTCGCTATGACTTAGATCGCTTCGGAGCCGGCGTCTTTCGGGCATCCCCCAGACAATCGGATCTCATGATCGTCGCGGGAACGGTTTCGCGCAAGATGGCGCCGGTGATTCGCCGGATCTATGATCAAATGCCAGAGCCGCGCTATGTGATTTGTATGGGCTCCTGTGCGACTTCCGGCAATCACTACAACAGCTATGCGGTCGTGCAGGGTGTGGACCAGATCGTACCGGTCGATGTGTATGTGCCAGGATGCCCGCCGAGGCCGGAAGCCTTGCTGGACGGACTCTTGAAGTTACAGGAAAAGATTCAGCGGGAAAGAGTGTTTGTGAAATAACCGGCGTGACGCGCAAGACTCGCGGGAGATGCGCGACTCGTCACTCACGCATCTCCCGCGAATCACGTGATTTTCGCAATGTGACATGATGCAGACACTGATCGAGACATTGCTCAACAAGTTTCCTGAGGCCGTGCTCTCGGCTGACGTCGACACTGCGCACGCGGAAACGACCGTGCAGGTTGCCGCACCCCGGATCTTGGAAGTGATGCGGTTCCTTCATGATGCACCGGAGGCCTGCTTTGACCACATCACGGATATCTGCTCAGCCGACTATCCGTCCGACCAACAGCGGTTCGAGGTCATCTACCAGCTACTCTCAATTCCCCACGGGAAACGGATCCGCCTCAAAACCAGGCTCACGGAGGAGAACCCCTCGCTTGATTCGATCACAAGCATCTGGCGTGGCGCGGACTTTCTGGAGCGCGAAGTCTACGACATGATGGGGATCCGATTCGCCGGACATCCGGATCTTCGCCGTATTCTCCTCCCCGAAGACTACACCGAAGGCTATCCCTTGCGGAAAGATTTTCCCGCCGAGGGACGTGGTTGGCGCAGTCAGTTTGACTTTATCCCACGACTTGATGAGCCGCCGGTGGAACAGGTCGACAGCGAAGTCTCCGAAGCCGAAAGGAAGGTGTTCCTGGCGAACCCCAATGCCTCGCCGTCCAATCGCCGGGAAGAGCTCTTGTTGAACATGGGACCGCAACATCCCAGCACGCATGGTGTCGTGCGGGTCGTCCTCGAGCTGGATGGTGAACGGATCGTCAAAGCCACGCCGGATCTCGGCTATCTCCATCGGGGGGTGGAAAAACTGGCTGAAGGCTTGGCGTACATGCAGATCATCCCGCACACCGACCGGCTGGATTATGTCTGTGCGATGGCGAACAACTACGCCTATGTCCGAGCCGTGGAGAAACTCCTCGGTATCACCGTCCCCGAGCGCGCGGAATACATCCGCACCATCGTTGCGGAAATGCAGCGCATTCTCGGACATCTCTTCTGGCTGGGCGCCCAAGCCTTGGATATCGGCGCGATGACGGTGTTCTTCTGGACGTTTCGCGAGCGCGAAACGTTGCTTGATATGTTCGAGCAACTCTGCGGGGCCAGACTGACCCTGAATTACTATCGGATCGGCGGGGTCGATAGCGACTTCACTCCGGAACTTGTGACTCGCCTGAGAACATTCTTGGAGACCTTCCCGCAGAAGGTCAACGAATACGATTCACTCCTTGCCAGCAACCGAATTTGGCTGGCACGAACCAAACATATCGCGGTGATCTCAGGGAAAGACGCCATCAATTTCGGCATGACCGGTCCGTCCCTGCGAGGATCAGGGGTGGCGTACGATGTCCGCAAGCTTGAACCCTACGGGGTCTACCACAAAGTGGATTGGGAGGTCCCGGTCGGGAAAAACGGCGACACGTATGACCGGTATTGGATACGCGTCGAGGAGATGCGCCAGAGCGCGCGGATCATTGCACAATGTCTCGACCAAATGCCGCCTGGCCCAATCATCGCTGACATGCCGCAATACATTCCGCCGCCGAAGCAACTGGTGATGCGGGATATGGAGAGCTTGATTCACCATTTCATCATCTTTACCCAGGGGTTCAAACCGCCGAAAGGCGAAACCTATTGCCCGACTGAAGCCCCCAAAGGGGAACTCGGCTTCTTCATCATCAGTGACGGCAGTCCCCGCCCCTATCGCCTGAAGATTCGCTCACCGTCCTTTATTCACATGGGCGCGTTCGACCATATGGCGCGAGGCTATTTGATTTCCGACATCATTACGATTTTTGGAACGTACGATGTGGTCATGGGGGAATGTGATAGATGAGGCATACGGTCAGGATGTTCCAGTGCTCGCTGCCCGCGCACGATCAGAATGTGCTCGGTCAATGCGCGCAGTTTGGAACGTCCTGACCGCCGCCTCGATAAAGGGATGTGCGGAGGAACCGTGCTGAAAGACAAATACGGAAAAGAAATCGACGAGATCTTGAGCCGCTATCCGGTCAAGCGTTCTGCGTTGATTCCGCTGCTCTATGTCGCTCAGCGCGATCAGGGCTATGTGAGTGAAGCGGTCATGCAAGAAATTGCGCAGTTACTCGGGTTAACCCCACCGCAAGTCTATGAAACCGTCACGTTTTACACGATGTTCAACCTGAAACCGGTGGGTAAGTTTCACATTCAGGTCTGTAAGTCGCTCATGTGCGCACTGGTCGGCTCAGATACGATGATCGGATGGATCAAAACCAAGCTTGGGATTGCACCTGGTGAATCAACGACGGACGGCCTGTTTACCCTCAGCGCGGTGGAATGTTTAGCGGCCTGCGGGACCGGTCCCATGATGCAGATCAATGAGGACTATTATGAACGTGTGACTGAGGAGAAGCTCGACCGCATTTTGGCTGATTTACGAACGACGGGCAGCAGTGACTTGAAGAGCGGGCCTTTTCTATGGCCGGAACCGACGCCCGCAGAGCGGGCGCGTGAAGCGTGATGCGTATTTCGTCGTTCGCAAGAAAGAACGTCGGGTTGTCTGACGCTTCACGTTTCACGAGTAACGCTTCACGAGATTAAAATGCCGCAACACGAACTGATCTTACTGAAAAACATGATGCAGCCCGGCTATACCGGATCGCTACGGGACTATGAGAAGACGGGAGGCTATCAGGCTGTTCGCAACACGTTTGGAAAAATCGCGCCGGCGGAGGTGACCACGATGGTGCGAAAATCCGGCCTCCGCGGACGCGGTGGTGCCGGCTTCCCGACCGGGGTGAAGTGGGGCTTCCTCCCCAAAGATTACCAAGGTCCCCGATACCTCTGTTGCAATGCCGACGAGAGCGAGCCCGGCACGTTCAAGGACCGACAGCTAATGGAGCGCGATCCTCACCAAGTCTTGGAAGGCATTCTATTGGCCTGCTATGCCATTGGCGCAGAAACGGCTTACATCTATATCCGCGGAGAAATGGTCCTGGGCTCTAGGATTTTGGAGCAGGCCATCACTGAAGCTCGAGCTGCCGGATACATCGGGAAGAATATTCTCGGCACCGGTATTCACGCAGACGTGTGGGTGCATCGTGGAGCAGGCGCCTATATCTGTGGTGAAGAAACGGCTCTCTTGGAATCCCTCGAAGGCAAACGCGGACTCCCACGCATTAAACCGCCGTTTCCGGCCACGCACGGGCTCTACAATAAACCGACGGTCGTCAATAACGTCGAGACCCTGGCCAATCTTCCCCACATCCTGAACCGCGGCCCCGAATGGTTTGCGGCGATCGGGTCCCCGCCGAAAAGCACTGGGACCAGGGTGTTCTGTGTGAGCGGGCATGTCAAACGACCCGGTAATTATGAAGTGCCGATGGGGATCACGATCCGAGAATTGGTCTACGAACATGCCGGCGGGATGCGATCCGATAAGCCCCTGAAAGCCATTATTCCCGGCGGAGCCTCGGCCCCCTTTCTGACACCGGCGCATCTCGACGTAAAGCTGGATTTTGAGCACGTGGCCACGGCAGGATCGATGCTCGGATCCGGCGGCGTCACCGTCATGGAAGAAGGGACCAGTATGGTCTGGGCGGCGCTCCGGTTGATGGAATTCTTCTACCACGAGTCTTGCGGGAAGTGCAGTCCCTGTCGGGAGGGCAGTTCGTGGCTGGTTCAAACATTGCGCAGGATTTTGGCGAAACGTGGTCGGATGCAGGATCTTGAAACCTTGTTGGATCTATGCAAGAACATCGCAGGTCGAACGGTTTGTGCGTTTGGGGATGCGGAAGTCGCTCCGATCCAGAGCACCCTGAAGCACTGGCGGCAGGAATATGTGGACCTCATCCACGAAGCAGAAGCCGCGAATTTGATCAGACCTGAGCCGGTAGGTAAACCTTGATGGGAATCTGTCAATCTCATGATCTGTTGAGTCGAAGACATCCCTCAAATCCTCAGGTCAACAGATTGACAGATCAACAGATAACAAAGTTCGACTATGCCTGATACGACAGCCCCAATGGTTCGCATGACGATCGATGGAATGACCGTCAAGGTTCCGAAAGGCACCTTGGTGATCGAAGCCGCCCGGCGTGTCGGCGTCATGATTCCGCATTTCTGCTACCATCCCAAGCTCAAACCGGACGCCAACTGCCGCATGTGCCTGGTCGAAGTCGAAAAGATGCCGAAGCTCCAAACCGCCTGCAGCACTCCGGTCGACGAGGGCATGAGCGTGCGCACCGCCACGAGCGTGGTCAACGATGCCCATCGATCAGTGCTCGAGTTTATCCTCGCCAATCATCCGCTCGATTGCCCGGTCTGCGATCAAGGCGGGAAGTGCGACCTTCAAGACTTTTCCCATCAGTACACGGCCACCAGCCGGTTCATTGAAACCAAGCGCGTGTTTCCCAAGGAGTATTTCAGTCCGCTGATCGAGACCCAGATGAATCGCTGCGTGCAATGTCTCCGCTGCGTCCGCTACTGCGATGAAGTGATGGACGTCAAGGCATTGGCACCGGCAGGTCGCGGCACCATGACGGAAATCAAGCACTTCGGCCCGCACCCGTTGAACTGCGAGTTCTGCGGAGGCTGCGTGCAGATCTGCCCGGTCGGGGCCATTACCAGCCGGCTGTCCATGTATGAATACCGGCCCTGGATGCTGAAGCGAGCCGACACCATCTGCGGGTACTGCGGAGACGGATGCCAGATGACCGTGCATACGAAGGGGAAGGAGTTGATCGAGGTCAACTCAGCCCATGGAGCGGGGCGTAACAACGGAGACCTTTGTGCTCGCGGTTTTTTTGGGTTCCATGCGTCGAGCCATTCGGAACGCCTGACTCACCCGCTCATTCGTCGCAATGGTGCATTGGTCCAGACCACATGGGAAGAGGCCTTGGAATATGTCGCCGATCGCATCAGCGCGATCAAAACTGCGCACGGAGGACCGAGCTTCGGCGGATTGATCTCAGGCCGGTGTACGAATGAAGAGCTGTACCTCTTCCAAAAATTCCTCCGCGTGGCCGTCGGCACCAACCATATCGACAGCAGCGCCCGCTATGGGCATGTGAACGGCCTCCACGCCATGCAACTTGTCCAGGGTACTCATCGGTGGACCATGACCTTCGATGACATCCTGGATGCCGATGTGTTGCTTCTCGTCGGGACGAACATTACCGAAACCAACCCGGTCACCGGCCTCAAAGTCAAAGAAGCGGTCAAAAAGCGTCGGGCGACCTTGATCACCATTGAGCCCCTGGATCCGGTGATTGGAACGATCAGCAACATTGCGACCCTCTCGCACCATCATTTCCGTACTCTACCGAGCGACATCCCCACCACCGTCCTGGGCTTGCTGAAGGCCATCGTCGAACAGAATCTGATACAGCCGAACCTGACACAAGAGTACCCCGCCTATGTCGGCGCGGTCACGAGTGCAGTGCAGACAATCTCCTGGCAGGATCTCCGTGTGACTACGGGAATCGAACCTGAGGCTTTCGGACAGGCTGCCAAGGTGCTCGCGGCCGGACGGCGAGTGGTCGTGCTCGCCGGGCAACTGCTCCTGCGCAGTGAACGCGGATATCGCGGATCCTTGACTCTCCTCGATCTGCTGCTGCTGACCGGCAAGCTGGATCAACCAGGTTGCGGCTTCGCTCCGCTTGCGGAAGAGAATAACGACCAAGGGGCTGTAGAGATGGGTGCCGTGGCGGAATTTCTTCCGGGCGCTTGCTCGGTGACCAACCGCAGCGACCACGATCGGATCATGAAGCAGTGGAATGCGGACGTGTCCTCCGATGTCGGAGCGTCCCTCGTCGAAATGCTGGATCGGGCCAAAGCGGGATCGCTCAAGGGTATGCTCATCGTCGGAGAGAATCCGGTTGGGAGCCTGTCGGCATCACTGCGCCCCGAGGAAGCCTTGCGTAAGCTCGATCTGCTGGTCTGTCAGGAACTCTTCTTGACTGAAACCGCGGCGCTCGCTCACGTCGTGTTGCCGGCCGCATCATCTCTTGAGAAAAGCGGAACGTTTACGAATACCGAAGGGCATGTCCAAGCCGTTCGTCCCTCAATCGACCCTCTTGGAGAAAGCCGGCCGGACTGGGAAATCTTTTCAGCTCTCTCCATTTTATTGGGCTCACCGATGGAATACGCCGAGAGCAAAGAGATCCTCAAGGAAATTCGGAGCCTTATTCCCGGCTACGGATCTCTTGGACCTACCCCGCTGCCTCCCAAAGTCGATCGCGCAACGATGGAACGGTATCTCACCGATGGCTATCAGCGTGATCTTGCGGCACGATATCAACTCGTGGTACCGAAATCCCGCCCGGATGGAACGTTGCGACTCGACCTCGTCCAGAGCCTGTTTCACTCGGGAAAGTTTTCGACCCGCTCCAAGGGCTTATTACAAGTAGAAGACAGGGGACGGCTTCGAATCAATCCGGTTGATGCAGCCCGCTTTGCCTTGGTGGACGGCGACCGCGTTCGCCTCTCCAGCACATCCGGAGAAATGACCACCGAAGTGACGCTTGTGGAGCGGGTCCCACAGGGAACGGCCTGGTTCCCGGATCACTTCGGCCAAGCTGCCGTCCGATTATTCGACTGTGCCATTGATCCCATCACTCACGCGCCATCCCTCAGAACGGCGACCGTGTCCATGATGAGGGTGGCCTGAGGATTTGTTGAGCTCTGCGACTATGCGAATCGAGGAGTCCCATGGTGACTGAATTCGGATTACGTCTTGCTATTTCCCTGACTCAAATCGGTGCGGTCATGTGCATCGTGGTCATTACGGTGCTGATCCTCACCTTGGCGGAACGAAAAGTCTTAGGATGGATGCAGGATCGCATGGGCCCGATGGAAGTCGGTCCCTACGGCATTCTTCAGCCGTTTGCGGATGCCATCAAGCTGTTTTTCAAAGAAGATATCGTACCCGCCGGTGCAAACAAGTTCATCTTTACCATGGCGCCGATCCTCTGCTTGATCCCGACGTTTATCGGATTTGCCGTCATCCCCTGGGGACCCAACTGGACGTTTGAGATCAATGGCATCGTCGTGAAGCCGTTCGTCATCAGCGACATCAATATCGGCATCCTCTACATCCTCGCCTTCGCCTCACTCGCCGCCTACGGCATCATCCTCGGAGGATGGGCTTCCAATAGCAAATATTCCTTGTTGGGAGGCCTTCGGTCAGCCGCACAGGTGATCAGCTACGAGCTCAACGTCGGCCTGGCGATTGTCGGTGTGTTGATTTTGGCCGGTTCGCTCAGTCTCGTAAAAATTACGGATGCCCAGGCCGGCTGGTTTTGGAATTGGCATATCTTCGCCCTGCCGGCGCCCCAAATCTTTGCGTTCGTCGTCTACGTGATTTCGGTCGTCGCTGAAACGAACCGGGTGCCGTTCGATCTGCCTGAGGCGGAGAGCGAACTTGTGGCAGGGTTTTTCACCGAATACAGCGGGCTGCGATTTGCGTTCTTCTTCCTCGCAGAGTACGCCAATATGGTCCTGGTGTCCTGTGTGGCTTCTGCCTTGTTTCTCGGCGGCTGGAACGCACCCTATCCAGGAACCCTGATGGAACTGGTCGGCTTATCATCCTGGTCCTGGATGGAAAGCACTATGTGGTTTGCAATTAAAACCTACTCGTTGCTGTTTCTGTTTTTCTGGCTGAGAGCGACGTTGCCGAGACTGCGCTACGATCAGCTGATGCGATTCGGATGGAAGGTGCTGTTACCCATTGCGCTGGCCAACATCGTTGTGACGGCCATCGCCGTCTTTATCTATCAACGGATCTGACCAGCGTACGGAAGCCTATGAGATCCACACCCACGACCAAGCGCCTGAGCCTGTCCGAGTGGTTCAAGACGATTACGTTCTACGAAATCCTCGTCGGCATGAAGGCGACGCTTTCGCACCTGGTCAATTACCGCCCGGTGACATTGCAGTATCCCCACGAGAAGCGCACGCTACCGGACAACTATCGAGGCATGCTCGCCCTGCTCCGTTACGACGACGGAACGGAGAAGTGCGTGGGATGCGATCTCTGTGAAGCGGCTTGTCCGTCCCGTGTCATCCGGGTGGTCAGCGCGGAAGTGCCGGGCGAGCCCACGAAGCGCTATTCAAAAGAATATTACATGGACATGACCAGGTGCTTGTTCTGCGGAATGTGTGTGGATGCCTGTCCCGTCGACGCCTTGGGAATGACCCGAGAATTTGAATGGGCGGTGTACGATAAACGCCAGCTCCATCTGAACAAACAGCAGTTGCTCGCCATCGGAGACCGCTCGTTTCCCGTTCGCGAGAAACGCTTGGAACTTCAGCATCCAAACGTGGCGTTCTTTAACGTAGCGTTCAGCCACGTACCACCAAAGCCGAACTGAACCAAGGGATTACGTATCGGCAGACCAATGGCTGCAGCATCCGTGTGCTAGTCCGGTCCAATCGACCTTGAACACAGGAACCATCAGATGTCGCAACTCATTTTTGCATATTTTGCCGGCATGATTATCGCGGCATCCATTCTCGTCGTCGCGTTGAAAAACCCCGTCTACAGCGCACTGTCTCTCCTCGTCATGTTTTTCCACGTCGCCGGACTGTTCGTCACCCTTCATGCCGAGTTCTTGGCCGCCGTGCAGATTATCGTCTATGCCGGAGCGATTCTTGTGCTGTATTTGTTCGTCGTCATGATCTTGAACGTCAAACAAGACGACCGGTACCACAATCAGTGGCGGATCGCGGGGTTCGTCTGCATCCCCTTGATGATGGAAGCCATGGTCCTCCTATCCGGTGGTGCAGGGATACGCACGAGCGGTACCCAAGTCGTCCTCGCCCCGTCAGCGAAGGCCATTGCTCCGGATAATACGTTAGCCATCGGGCAAACACTGTTTTCAACCTATCTCTTCCCGTTCGAGGTTGCCTCCTTGGTGCTTCTAGTCGCCATGATCGGCGCCATCGTCCTTGCGAAGCGAGAAATCGGTGAACAGGACAATTCCAGCCCTATCGTTCACACGAAGGTAGCCGAATGACCATCCCCATCTCCTACTATCTTCTTTTGAGTGGAATCGTGTTTCTGACGGGGATCGTCGGCGTACTCATCCGTCGCAATGTCATCGCAATCCTGCTTTCAGTTGAACTGATGCTGAACGCGACGAATATTAACTTCGTCGCGTTCTCCGATTATTTTCGGGACATGGGGGGACAAGTGTTTGTCTTCTTTGCCCTCACTGTCGCCGCTGCAGAGGTGGCCGTTGGGTTGGCGATCATCATCGCACTCCATCGCTCCCGGTCGACCATCAATATTGAAGAGTTCGATTTATTGAAATGGTAAGGAACTGGCAAATGGTACGGACTGGAGTCCGGAGCTTGTGCCATCGGCTATCAGCCATCAGCTCTTAAGCCTATGTTCTACGCACTGATTCCATTCCTTCCGCTCGCCGCATTCCTTGTCCTCGGACTGGCCGGGTCACGGTTCAAGGAAAACGCCCATGTGATTGCGGTTCCGGCGGTGCTGTTGTCGCTGATAGTGGCGCTGGCCGCCTTTATCCAAGTGGCTTCCGGCTCGGTCATTTCCGTCCCCCTCTATACCTGGTTGACCTCAGGGCACCTTGACATCCATATCGGCCTCTACATCGACAGACTGACCGCCGTCATGTTGCTTCTGGTCACCGGCGTCAGTTCCCTGGTGCACATTTACACGATCGGCTACATGCACGGGGAGCCGGGCTATGCCCGCTTCTTCAGCTATATCGCACTGTTTACCTTTTCCATGCTCATGTTGGTACTGGCAGACAACCTGCTTCAGTTGTTTGTGTTTTGGGAAGCCGTCGGTCTGTGTTCCTACCTGTTGATCGGGCATTGGTACGAACGTGCGTCGGCTTGTGCGGCGGCGACGAAAGCGTTTCTTGTGAATCGCGTCGGAGATTTCGGATTCCTGCTCGGCCTGCTCCTGGTCTGGTATCAATTCGGTTCACTGAACTACCTTGAAATCTTTCCCGCTCTTCATGAGGCAAGTGGTCTGACGATGAACCTCCTTGGCCCCGTGGGAGGCACATGGGACGTTTCCTTGTTCACGCTGATCGCACTCTTGTTGTTCACGGGAGCAGTGGGCAAGTCAGCCCAAGTGCCTCTTCACGTCTGGCTCCCGGACGCCATGGAAGGCCCGACGCCGATCTCGGCTCTCATTCATGCTGCGACCATGGTTACAGCTGGAGTGTTTATGGTTGCCCGTCTGGCACCAATCTATAACCTCTCTCCCACCGCCATGAGCGTCGTCGCGGTGACCGGAGGGGCCACCATGCTCCTCGGTGCGACCATCGCCTTGACGCAAACAGATATCAAACGTGTCGTCGCCTACTCGACCGTCAGTCAGCTTGGGTACATGGTCATGGCCTGCGGGCTTGGAGCCTACGCCTCCGGCATGTATCACCTCCTCACGCATGGAGCGTTCAAAGCATTGCTGTTCCTCGGCTGTGGATCGGTCATTATCGCACTCCATCACGAGCAGGATATCCGCCACATGGGCGGGCTAAAAAAGCAGTTACCGACTACCTACTGGACATTCGTGGTTGGGTCACTGGCACTCGCAGGATTCCCTCTGACGTCCGGGTTTTTCAGCAAGGACGAGATCTTGGCCGCGGCCTGGTCTGCGGGAGACCTTGGTCGGATCCTGGCGATCGCAGGCCTGTTCACCGCTCTCCTGACCGCGTTCTACAGCTTCAGACTGGTGTTTGTGACCTTCTGGGGTGAGTCCCATGTCAACCCCCATCACGCAGATCATATCCACGAACCCTCCAAGACGATGACGACCCCGCTGCTGATTCTGGCATTCTTCAGTATCGTCACCGGGTACCTTAGCATTCCATCGTTTCTCGAACCGGTCTTTGCCACCGGCCAGCACC
>JAHBWO010000065.1 GCA_019636945.1 Nitrospira sp.
TGCGACTACTGATACCCCAGGAACGATTGTTGCCGTGAATAAACAGTCGATCGTGGTGGCAACCGGCGATGGGCTTCTTGAGATCCGCGAAATCCAAACTGCTAATTCGAAGCGCATGGCGGTGGCCCAATTCCTGGCCGGTCACCGGGTGACAGTTGGACAACAACTGGGTCCACCGCCAATCACCTTGGTCGGGTAATTAGTACCTCCGCTGGACCTCCTCAAATCTCCCATGCCAGACCCACGCACGCTGCCGAGTTCTACAAACCATTCACCTCGGTCTGTCGTGCTGTCTATCCTGCTCGCAAGTCAACGAGGTGATCGTGCTCTTGATGAGGTGCTGGATCAACGGGTGAAGTCGGTTTCAGACCAGCGTGACCGGGCGCTGATCATGGAGCTTGTCTATGGAGTGCTTCGAAGACAGGAGACTCTCGACTGGCGCTTAGGGGCAGTACTCACCAAGCCTCTTCATCGACTTCCGGCCCTGGTGCAGATGTTGCTTCGGATCGGCGCCTATCAGCTGCTCTTTCTTGATCGTATCCCCGCGTCAGCTGCGGTCCACGAAGCCGTCGAGCTGGCCAAGGCATCCGCCAAACAGTTGGGACGGGATTGGAGTGCCTTGGTGAACGCGGTTTTGCGCAACCTCATCCGGTTGCCTGTCCCGACTTTGCCGGATCCCGCTCTTCATCCAAGTGAATATCTTTCGATCAGCTACGGTATCCCTTTGTGGCTCAGTCAGCGGTGGCTTGCACGATTGGGATATGAGCAGGCGGAATCAGCTTGTGTAGCGGCTAGCACAATCCCTTCACTGACCTTTCGGGTTAACCGGATGCGATTGACGAGGGACGGTCTCCTGGAACTGTTCGCGCAAGCCGGAATCGGAGCCCACCCATCGGCTATTAGTCCGGTGGGGGTGCGATTGGACAAGGGACAAGATGTTTCCTCGCTTCCAGGGTTTGAGAGTGGGGACTACTATGTCGAAGACGAAGCCGCACAACTCATTCCACCGATCCTTGACCCTCAGTCCGGTGAATCGATTCTAGATGTTTGTGCCGCTCCAGGAGGGAAGGCCACTCATCTTGCCGAACTTATGGGCGATCAAGGAACAATTGTCGCATTGGATCTCAAGGCCTCACGGCTGGAACTGCTCCGAGACAATTGTCGGCGGCTGGGGTTGCACTGTATTGTCCCCATCGTGAGTGATGCAAGGCGGCCTGCTGACTGGCCGTTGGAAATGACGAGCTCTCGTCATGCCGGATTGCCCATGTTCGACCGTATTCTGGTCGATGCCCCTTGCAGTGGACTTGGCGTCTTGCGGCGCCATCCGGAATCGAAAAGTCAGCGCCTGGAATCCACCTTCGCTCGACATCAGATATTACAGAGTCAGATCCTTGAATCGGTCGCTCCCTGCTTGCGGCCCGGCGGCGTGCTGGTCTATAGTACCTGCTCGACAGAAACCGAGGAGACCGAAGAGGTTATCAGCCGGTTTTGCAAGGCCTATCCAGGATGGATGCGTGAATCTGTGGTTCCCTGGCTTCCTCCCACTGCGCTTCCCTTTGTGACTGAGCAGGGGGCGCTCTCCACCATGTGTAATCGCGTCGGAATGGACGGATTCTACGCCGTTCGTCTGAGGAACATGAACTAATGGCGCAACCGGTCCTTATCGCCCCATCGATTCTCTCCGCCGATTTTGCCAGATTGGCCGAAGAAATCGCCGCCGTGGAGCAGGCCGGCGCCGATCTCTTGCATGTGGACGTGATGGACGGCCATTTCGTGCCGAATTTGACGGTGGGCCCACCCATCGTTGAAAGTCTGAAAAAGGTCACCAAGCTCCCGCTTGATGTGCATCTCATGATCACCAATGCGGATGCCTTTATTCCTGATTTCGTCGAGGCCGGGGCCGACTATCTGACCGTACATGTTGAAGCCTGTCCGCATCTCCACCGCACGATCCAATCGATCAAGGAACGGGGGATCAAGGCAGGGGTGACCCTGAATCCGGCCACTCCCATTTCCTCTCTCCAAGACATCCTGGGCGATGTCGATCTCGTCTTAATCATGTCCGTCAATCCTGGATTCGGTGGGCAAAAGTTCATTCCGTCGGTCCTCAAGAAAATTGCCGACGCGCGAGCCATGCTGGATCGGATCAACAGCCATGCACTGCTTGAAGTCGACGGCGGTGTGAAGGTGGAGAATACAAAGGAAATCGTGGCCGCCGGCGCCACGACGTTGGTTGCCGGGTCAGCGATCTTTTCTCAACGCGATTACAAGGCGACGATCGCCGCGCTGCGGGCGGCCGCTCAGACAGCCGGTCCATCCGCGCCGCCTGCGGCAATGAATCGATAGGTCATTGAGCGTGGATATCTCCAGCATCATCGACAGCCTGCATCCTCTCGAAATCAAAGTCCTAATGACTATGAGTGCGCGTCAACCTGCTGCCGCATTCAAGAGCGAAGACTTAGCCGTGGCTGCGGAGTTGGAGCCGTCGCAACTCAGTATGGCGGTTGAGTGGCTCTTGGCGAAGGGCTTGATCGAGATTCAATCGGAAATCGTCACGCCGGTCGTCTCACTCACAAAAATCGGTGAAGAGTATCATCAAGCAGCCGCCCCGATCGAACGCATTTTGGCGGCCGCACGTGACGCGGCCGGAACTGGAAAGCGACTTACGATCGGCGATCTCCAAACCCAACCGGGATTGGATCCCTCCGATGTCAGCAAAGCCGTAGGACGGTTGAAAAAGGAAGGCGTCTTGCTGATCATCCAGGGCGGCTGCATTGAGACGACCGGACGTTCGAGTCCGACTGCTGACGCGCTCCGGCCGCTCTTGGAAGAGGTTCACGGGTCCTGTCGAGAGCTGACCAGCTTTTCACCCGAGCGTCAACAGCTGATCGAAGACTACTCGGTGAAGCGTGGGAATGCCAAGGAGCCTTTCCGCGTCGATGAACGTGTGACGCGCTCGTTTGTCTTGTCTCCATCCGGGGCCAGTGCGGTCGAGCAATTGATGAATCAGGGATTGGTGGAGGAAGTCTCACAACTGAGCCCTGAACTGCTCAAGGACGGCAGTTGGCGCCAGAAGCGATTCCGGAAATACACCATCAGTCTTCGGGCGCCGCGTGTTGGAACCGGGAAAAAACATCCGTATCGAGAGTTCTTGGATACGGTGAAAGCGAAGCTCGTGAGCATGGGATTCCAAGAGATGCGTGGAGCCCTGGTGGAGACCGAGTTTTGGAACATGGACGCGTTATTCATGCCGCAATTCCATCCAGCCCGCGACATTCATGACGTCTATTTCGTGAAACAACCGACTCATGCTGTCATGGCGGACGAATCCCTTCTGTCCAAGGTTGGGCAGGTGCATGAACACGGCGGCAAGACCGGCTCCTCCGGGTGGGGCTATGCATTTGATCTGCAGCGCGCCAAACGCCTGGTGTTGCGCAGCCAGGGGACCGCGGTTTCGGCACGGACGTTGGCGGCCTCGCCCAATATCCCCGGGAAATATTTTTCGATCGCCCGATGTTTTCGCTATGATCAAGTTGATGCCACCCATGCGACGGATTTTTTCCAAGTCGAAGGGATCGTGCTTGGAGAGGACATCAACTTCCGTACGCTCTTGGGGTTGCTCAATTTGTTTGCCCATGAGGTGGCGCAAGCGAAAGAGGTCAAGTTTGTGCCCGCGTATTTCCCCTTTACCGAGCCGTCCGTTGAGCTCCACGTTCGCCACCCTCGTCTGGGCTGGATGGAACTTGGAGGCGCCGGCTTATTCCGTCCGGAAGTGACCGTGCCGCTTGGCGTCACAGCACCCGTGATTGCCTGGGGGCTCGGGCTGGATCGAATGGCGATGGTGGCCTTGGGGATCCATGATATTCGAGAGCTCTTCACCGATAACCTAGAGTTGATTCGGACCACCCGAGGATTGTTCTAGTTACCGCCATGCCCACGATCACCATTTTCAAAGACGATTTCGAATCGCTGTTGAAGGGAACTGGTGCCACAAATCGCACGGTCTCGATTGAGCAAGTGGAAGAGTGGTTGATGCTCGTGAAGGGCGAACTCAAGGGCCACAATCCCGATACCGGAGAATTGCGCATCGAACTACAAGACAGCAATCGACCGGATTTGTGGTGTTGCGAGGGGATCGCACGGCAGATTCGGATCAAGCAACAGGGGAAGATTGCGCAGTATCCCTTCTTGACGGGGAAGACAAAGCCCAAAGCAACAATCGTGGTAAAGCCTGGGATGGAACAGGTCCGTCCATACGTGGCTGCCTGCGCAGCCAGGGGCTATCAGGTGACGTCGCAGGGGTTGGCCCAGTTGATTCAAACACAAGAAAAATTGGCCGAGATCTTCGGCCATAAACGAAAAACAGTTTCTATCGGTATCTACCAACTCTCCAAGATTACCTTCCCGGTGACCTATGAATTGGTGCAACCCGGTGAGGCTCGGTTTACCCCATTGGGAATGGAGACCGTGATGACCCTGGCGGAGATGCTCATGGTCCATCCCAAGGGATTGGAATATGGGGGAGTTTTGGCTGGAGCGAGCCGTGTCCCGATCCTGCGGGACGCGGCCAACCAACCGTTATCCTTCCCGCCGATCATCAATAGCCGAGAGGTCGGTGAAGTGCAGGTGGGTGACGATCAGCTGTTCGTCGAAGTCACTGGAACTGACTTGCCGATGGTTGTGCTGACCTTGAACATTTTTGCGGCTAACCTTGCCGACCGGGGGGCGACGATTGAGCCGATCCGTGTGGAGTACTCCACGCGTACCTCGTTGGGCAAACGCGTGACCACGCCACAGGATTTGAAGAAGAGCAAGACGATTCCGATCCATACAATCGAGCAGGCACTTGGCCAAGAACTTGGCATCAAGGTCGTCCAACAAGCGCTTGAGGTGTACGGCTATGAGGTGTCTGCTGGGAAGGGATCTGTTCGGGTCAAGCTCCCGCCCTATCGACAGGATCTGATGCACACGATGGATGTGGTGGAAGATGTCGCGATGAGCCGTGGGTATGCGGAGTTTACGCCAGTCATGCCGGCACAGTTTACCGTCGGCGGATTATCCCGTATTGAACAAGTTTCCGATCGCGCCCGAGAGTTGATGGTGGGATTAGGCTTTCAGGAGATTATCTCCAATATCCTTGGTTCGCCGGAACAGTATTCCGGGCATATGCGAATTGACGAGACGGAATGGGGGCAGATGGTCAAGGTCGATAATGTAATGACCTTGAACTTCTCCTGCCTACGGCAATGGATGTTGCCCTCGCTGTTACGCATTGAAGCCGCTTCGAGTCGGGCCTTTTATCCGCATCGTCTGTTCGAAGCCGGCGATGTGGCTATTCCAGACGCTACTCACGAGGCGGGGTCTCGGACCGATACTGTTCTGGGGGCAGTAATCGCCCATGCCGCCGCACATTTTTCGGAGATTCATTCGTGCCTGGATACGCTGTTCTATTACTTAGGGAAGGAGTACCGGTTGGAGCCGGTGCCGCACCCGTCGTTCTTGGAAGGCCGTGCCGGACGTATTCTCGTTGCCGGCAAGCCCGTCGGCATCATCGGAGAGATCCATCCCGAAGTACTGGAGCGTTGGCAAATCACCATGCCGGTCGTGGCCTTTGATCTCAATCTGTCGCAACTGATCGTCGAAGGGTGAGCAGCCCTACCGGACGTTGCTCAGTCGGTCCTATCCAACACGGGCATTGCAACATTGATGAAGGGGGAGCAACGTTCTGTTGCCCCCCTTCTTTCTGTATCCGGTAATCGCTGCTAGGTGAGGTTATGCTGCTGCGGGCACGTGCTGCTTGGCCAGACCGACCAATTTCTCAAACCCGGTGGCGTCCTTGATGGCCATATCTGAAAGGACCTTTCGATCCAACAGCACATTGGCCTTCTTGAGGGCGTTGACAAACCGGTTATAGGTCAGTCCGTGATTCCGCACTGCGGCGCTGATACGAGCGATCCACAACTGCCGGAAATCCCGCTTCCGGTTTTTTCGACCGGTGTAGGCGTAGGTCAGTCCCTTATCAACACTTTCCGTTGCTGAACGGAACAACCGGCTTTTCCCGCCGTACTGGCCTGACGCCAGCTTGATCCGTTTCTTCCGTCGGGCTCTCGTTTTTGGTCCACCTTTTGCGCGAGGCATGATTCATTGCTCCTTTTGGGTCCTGAAATTCACAACACAACACGATCGCCGTCTATGCATACGGCAGGAGTCGATTCAATGTCAAAACGACCGTGGAATCCACCACGGTGGTTCCGCTCAAGCGGCGCTTTCGGTCATGCCGCTTGCTGGTCAGGATGTGCCGCTTGCCCGCCTTGCGGCGGACAATCTTGCCGCTTCCCGTTTTGGTAAATCGTTTACTCGTTCCTGAATGCGTCTTCATTTTCATGTGGGAGGTTCCTTTAGTTGAGCAATCGCTGCACTGTACGTTAGTGTTTCGGAGCGACGATCATGATCAAGCTGCGTCCTTCCATACGGGGAGCATACTCGATCGTGCCGGCTTGTGCCAACTGTTCAATGACGGAGTTCATCACAGCGCGCCCCATCTCTTGGTTGGCCATTTCTCGTCCACGATAGGTGAGGGTAACCTTGGTCTTGTTTCCCTCTTCTAAAAACGTTTTCATCTGTCGGACTTTGATTTCAAGATCGTGCTTATCGGTTCGTGGGCGCAACTTGATTTCCTTCACTTGCGTGGACTTTTGGTGACGCCGGTTTTGATGATCCTTTTTGCTCAGCTCATACTTATACTTCCCAAAGTCCATAATTCTACAGACTGGAGGGACCGAAGTGGGAGCGACTTCCACCAAATCGTGGCCAGTCTCTTGGGCCTGGCGAAAGGCATCCGCTGTCTGAAGGATGCCGAGCTGTTCTCCCTCTGGACCAATGACACGAACTTCTCGGACTCGAATTTCACGATTCACACGTAATTTGGGGACGATAGGCCACCTCTCTCTTAGTGGGTGTGTTGAAGCTCTCGCCGGGTATGCTTGAGCTCGGATTGCAACAGATTCACGATCTCGGTCACCGTCATCGTACCTAACGTGGCTCCACTTCGGCCTCGGACTGAGAGCGTGCCATTCTGGACTTCTCGATTCCCTGCCACCAACATGAACGGGATCTTTGCCTTTTCGGCCTCGCGAATCTTGAATCCGATCTTTTCATTCCGAAGGTCTGCTTCGGCCCTGAAACCAGCTGCTTTCAATTGTGCCACAACGGCACTGACATAGTCCTGCTGCTGATCAGTGATGTTGATGACGACTGCTTGTACGGGTGCCAGCCAGGTCGGAAAGGCGCCGCCGTAATGCTCAATCAGAATACCGAAGAACCGTTCAATCGATCCCATCAGGGCACGATGGATCATGATCGGGCGATGGGCTTTCCCGTCTTCTCCGATATAGCTCAAATCAAACCGCTCGGGATTGTTGAAGTCCACCTGGACCGTGGAGCATTGCCATGAGCGGCCGAGCGCGTCTTTGATCTTAATGTCGATCTTGGGGCCATAAAACGCCCCGCCCCCAGGATCCAACTGAAAGGCAATCCGACGGCCCTTCAATGCGGCTTCCAAGGCGCTGGTGGCCAATGTCCAATGCTCATCGCCGCCGACCGATTCCTTCGGTCTGGTGGAGAGAAACACTTCAAACTCAGTAAACCCAAATGTTTGAAGCACGAAAAATGTAAAATCCAGTACCCGGCTGACTTCCACTTCCATCTGATCAGGTCTGCAGAAGAGGTGGGCATCATCCTGTGTGAATCCCCGCACTCGCATGAGGCCGTGGAGGACCCCGGTCCGTTCGTACCGGTAGACGGTGCCAAGCTCACCATATCGAATGGGAAGATCTCGATAGCTTCGCAGGTGAGACTGATAGATCATGATGTGGTACGGGCAGTTCATCGGTTTGAGTTGGTACTCGCTGCCCTCCAGCTTCATGGGCGGAAACATGTTTTCCCGATAGTAATCGAGGTGCCCGCTGGTTTTCCAAAGATCAAGGCGGGCCGTATGAGGGGAGTAGACCAGGTTGTACCCGTCGCGAATATGTTGTTCGCGCCAAAAGTTTTCAATCAACAGGCGGACTGCGGCCCCCTTCGGATGCCAGAGCACGAGACCAGGGCCGATGTCATCCTGAATACTGATCAAGTCCAGTTCCTTCCCGACTTTTCGGTGATCACGACGCTTAATCTCTTCCAGCCTGGCCAAATAGGCATCAACCTCGGCTCTGGTCGGAAAAGAGGTTCCGTAGATCCGTTGCAACATCGGGTTCCGCTCGTCCCCGCGCCAGTAGGCACCGGCAATGTTGAGCAACTTGAGGGCACCGATATGGCCGGTCGTTGGCAGATGGGGACCCCGACAAAGATCCACGAAATCACCCTGCGTATACGCGGTGATCGGCTCATGATCGGGAAATCCTTGAATCAATTCAACCTTGTACTGTTCACCACGAGATGTGAAGAAATCGATGGCCTCCTGCTTGGAGAACTCCCTCCGTGTAATGGGGAGGTTGCGTTGAATGATATCTGCTGCACGGGCTTCGATCTTTTCCAGATCTTCCGGCGTGAAGGGACGCTCGAAGGCGAAGTCATAGTAAAAACTATCGTCCAACGCAGGACCGATCGTCAGTTGAGCTGAAGGGAACAGCTCTTTCACCGCTTGAGCCATGACGTGGGTACTGCTGTGGCGGTAGACCTCCCGCCCTTCTGCACTATCAAATCGAAGCGGTTCGATCAGGACACCACCGGCAAGAGGTCGTGACAGGTCAACCACGGCCCCATCCACCTTGGCTGCGAGCACATCCGGCCCCGACACCCCCAAAGAAGAAAGCGCGGTCCCTGCGGTGTCGCCCGCTTTCGTGTCGGTACTGTGGCCGTCCTTGAGAGCAATCTTCATCGAGTCTACTACACAACCGAGCGCACGAGGAAAATGACAGCGGGTGAGCGTCGGTCAAGACAAACCCAACCGTTCATGTTTCACTATGGTAGGCGCGGACGGTCTTGAACCGTCGACCTCTACCGTGTCAAGGTAGCGCTCTCCCCCTGAGCTACGCGCCTATCAAGAAGAGGAGGCATGCTAATATAGCCCCGAGGATACTGTCAAGAAAACGAAAGAGAAGACAGTCGCCCTTCAGGAACCTGAAGGAGCCACCACCTTCTCTTTCTCCTCTCGCCGGCACCCAGAAACAATCTACTTTACTGCGGAGCGGAGCTCTTTCCCGGCTGAAAACTTGGGCACTTTTGCCGCCGGAATCCGGAGTGACTCGCCCGTTCTGGGGTTCCTTCCCATTCGTGCTTTCCGCTTGGAAAGCGTAAAGGTGCCAAAATTGACAAGGGAGACACGTTGTCCCTTCTTCAGTGAGGAGGTCACTGCACCGGTGAATGCTTCAAGGGCGGTTCCCGCCGCGACCTTGGTGATTCCCGCCGAGGCGGCCATCTTCGCGATCAGCTCTTCCTTTGTCATCATGTCCCTCCTTAATGGGTAGTGAAGAAATGGAGAAAATGACTCCGGTGACACTGCATTGGCACACTCAAGCACTACGATTCGCCCGTAACTTGGTCTGTTTCAGCGGGATATGCAGATTCACGATCTTTTTTCTCAGCGTGTTCCGGTTCAGTCCAAGCAACGCGGCCGCCTGAATCTGGTTACCTCGTGTTTCTTGCAGCGCCGATGTGATGAGAGGGCGCTCGACGGCGGAGATAAGGATCGGGTGAAGGTTCCTTGCGGAGCCGTTACGCATCCCCTTGACGAATTCACCCATTTTGACTTCCAAGTAATTTTCCAGAGACCCGTCCCGGGCTTTACTCAACTGGGGGCTGCCTGGCGTGAGTACGGTTTGGATCAGATTCAGGGCTTGTCGTAAGACCGCGCGCGAACCTTGAATGAAAAGCGTGTGAGTGAAATCAAGATGCTCGGGCCGTGGAGCGACCGCGCCTGGTGTGCCGGATAATTCCTCGATGAGGACATCCACCTGCTGATGGTTCGATGATTCGCTCTGGAAGGCGGCTGCATCACGGAATGTGCTGATGGAGGAATCCGTAAAGATCTGTTGAACTTGAGCATGGACGGACGGGTCCGTCGTAAGCAATACGATATTGTATGTCGGCGGTGATGCTGGCATGAAGGCACCATGTAGAAGAAGAGCGCAGATTATTATCCGTGGCAGAATTGATGTCAATCGGATTTTCGGCCAGGGCCTTCTGCCGGACAGCGTTCAGTGAGGCGTGATGTGTGGAAAAGGATCACGTCTACAAAGAGTTGGAGATCGATGGAGACTTGGAATCGGGAGGCGCAATAAAACAGGACGCAAAGGTGAAAATACTTAGAGCGCCAGTAGTTCGCGAAGCTGATGCAGGCAAGTCGATCTTGACAGGTTCACGATCGGGCAGGTAGAGTAAGGCGCTCTAATTCCTACAGGAATTGTAAAGAATGAAAATGTCCAAGCGTGTGAGCTATGGAATCCTGGCAGCCATTGATCTGGCCATCCATGCGAAAGACGCTCCGATTCAAGCCAAGGCTGTCTCAAGGCGCCAGGGCATTCCTCTTCGTTTTCTTGAACAGGTGCTTCATACCATGAAGAATGCCGGATTGGTTGAAAGCCAACGTGGAGCACAGGGCGGGTATCTGTTGTCTCGAAAACCGGAAGACCTTTCGCTTGCCGAGATATTTGAATCTCTTGAAGGGCCGGTCTTTCATCGGTCGGGCGTCAATCCGCTGCCTCGACCTCGCCATATGGGAAAATCTGATCTCCTTCTGGGCGATGTGTGCGAACAACTTCAACAGGCCGAGCGGAAAGTTCTCGAGAGTATCACGATTGAACAGTTGGCGGCGCGCCAGCGGCTCGCGGATGCGCAACGTAGCCCCATGTACCATATCTGATGGAAAAGGCTTCTTCTTCCAGGTGACTAAGGAGTGACCCATGAATGACACTGCATCTCTTGCCATCCCCCATATTGAGACACACCCGATTCCTTCCGCCATTCTGGAAGAAATAGAGACCTTTGAAACCGAAGCCATGCGGACATTGGCCGGAGACATCTCCACGGACCTTTTCAAGCCGTTCCGATTACAGTACGGCATTTATGGTCAGCGTCAGCCTGGGGTCCAGATGGTGCGGATCAAGATTCCGTTCGGGGGAATTACTGCGAACCAGCTCCGCCGCGTGGCGGAACTGGCAGACCACTATGCGACGGGTGTCGGTCATGTCACCACCAGACAAGACATTCAGATGCACTTTGTTGAGCTGAAAGATGTGCCGACTATCATGCGGGGTCTTGCTGAAGTCGGCCTGACCACTCGCGAGGCTTGTGCAAATACGGTACGAAATGTGACGGCCTGCCACCTGGCCGGGGTGTGCCAAGGCGAAGTGTTCGATGTGACCCCGTATGCAAAGACGGTCGCCTATCACCTGCTGCGGAATCCCTTGAATCAAAGCCTACCGCGCAAGTTTAAGATTGCGTTTTCCGGTTGCGCGCACGACTGTGCCCTCACGCCGATTCACGACATCGGTTTGTTGGCAGTCAAGCGTGCGGACGGAGTCATCGGATTTCGCATGGTTGCGGGTGGAGGGTTGGGTTCCACACCGCGGATTGCCCAGTTGCTCCGAGAGTTCACCCCGATGGAGGAGCTGATTCCCAGTATCGAAGCCGTCATTAAGGTATTCGATACCCTCGGTAATCGGAAAAACCGAAACAAGGCCCGCATGAAATTTGTGATCGACAAGCTGGGCTTCGAGGAATTCAAGCGCCGATGGGAGGCCGCCTATACTGCAATGGGGCATGCCCTTCCGAACAAGGGCGCGATTGCCTTATTGCCCTATCAGGACACCCCCCCGGCACTCATCATGCCGACTCGCAACGGGATGTCCAATGGAAACGGGAACGGAAACGGAACCCATCCGATCGGCCACGAGACCCCATTTGACATGTGGAGGCGGACCAACGTCGTCCGGCAAAAGCAGGATGGGTATGTGACGGCAGCAATCAAGCTCTTTATGGGCGATATCACTTCCCAGCAACTGTTGTTTGTCGCGGATCTGGCTGAACGGTATTCCAACGGGAATCTTCGCACCACGATCAATCAGAACCTGGTAATCCGGTGGATTCCCGCTGATCGGCTCTCGTCTCTCTATGAGGATTTGGCCTCTCACGGGTTGGCTGATCCCGGCGCTGAACTCGTCGAAGACATCATCGCCTGTCCCGGAACCGATACCTGTGGGCTGGGTATCACCTCATCAAAAGGTTTGGCGCGAGCGCTAGCCGAGGTGTTTCCTGCCGGGCGGGTACCGGAAGAGTTGACCGGTGTGGATATCAAAATCAGTGGGTGCCATAACTCCTGCGCACAGCACCACATCTCCACGATCGGGCTGCATGGCGTCGGGAAGCGTATCGGTGAACATGTCGCACCGCACTATGAGCTGCACCTCGGTGGGTCGGTCAGCGGCACGGCGACGATCGGACAGATGATCGTGAAGTTGCCGGCGAAAGCGGTCCCGGCAGCGCTTTCTCATTTGATCGACGTGTATCGGCGTGATCGTCAGGCGAATGAAAGCCTCACGAAGTTCATTGCCCGTATGGGGAAGGCCAAGCTGAAGGACGAGTTGATTCCTTACACGATCGTTCCCTCGTACGAAGAAGATTCGACCTTCTACTATGACTGGGAAGGGGAGGACGAGTTTATTTTGGAGGATCTCGGCCCGGGCGAATGTGCCGGCGGCGCACTGGAGATGATCGAAAACGGTATTTTGGAGGCGGATCAAGAACTCTATCAAGCGAAACTCTTGGTCGAGAAGCATCAGTATTCCGTGTCGGTCAACAAATCGTATCGCGCGGTGTTGGCGGCGGCGAAGGCGTTGCTTGTGACGGAGGGATTGGAACCATCGACGGATTCCGAAACCTTCACCGAATTCGACAGCCGGATTGCCCAGAAGGGGATCGTGCCATCCATCTATCGAGACCTCACCAAGAAGGTCGGCGATCTCGGTCCCAAAGAAACCTCGCCTGAATCGGCGCGCGAGAAGATGACGTTTGCCAAGGGCTTTGTCGAGGCCTGCCGTGCCGCCACGGACCAGATGGGCAAGGATCTTAAGCTGGCAGCTGTGAAGGAAGAGCAGCTGCCGTCCGCGCCCGCACCTGTTCCCGTTGACGTTCAACCGGTTGCTCCAGCTTCGACCGGAGCCCCGGTCTACGATCTGCGCGGCGTCGCTTGCCCGATGAACTATGTGAAGACCAAGCTGAAGCTTGAAATGATGGACGCGGGGGAGAAGCTGGAAGTCTGGTTGGATGCGGGCGAACCGATCAAGAATGTGCCGATGAGTCTCAAGAATGATGGGCATAAGGTATTGATCCAAGAGGCTTTGGAGGCGGACGCGTCGCATTATCGGATTCTGGTCGAGAAGGTTGAGGGCTAGGGGGTGAGTGCTGATTTCAAGACGCTCAGTGATTCCTTCGAGGCGAAATCGCCGCAAGATGTGTTGGCCTACGCCATTGAGACGTACCATCCACGGATTGTGTTGGCCTGTAGCTTTGGGGCTGAAGATGTGGTCCTCGTCGATATGGTGCATCGCATGAACCCCGATATCCCATTGTTCTATCTCGATACCGATTTCTTGTTTCCGGAAACCTATGCGACGAGAGATCGCATCATCGAAAGGTATCAGTTGAAGCCGGCGCAAGTGATCCAAGTGAAGTCATTGTTGACGCCGCAGAAACAAGCAGCGTCCTATGGCGACGCCCTCTGGACCAGCAATCCAGATCAGTGTTGCCAATTGAGAAAGGTTGAGCCGTTGACTCGTGTGCTGCAAGGGTACGATGCCTGGATCACCGGAATCAGGAGAGATCAAGCCCCGTCCCGGGCGGATGCCGGTTTAATCGAGCGGGACCAGAAATTTCGCTTGGTCAAGGTCAATCCACTGGTGCGATGGAGCTGGACCGATGTCTGGACCTACATCAAGATTTACGAAGTTCCCTACAACCCGCTGCATGATCAGAATTACCCCAGCATTGGCTGTACCCATTGCACCAAACCGGTGATGCCGGGGCAAGATCCTCGATCGGGCCGCTGGCAGGGTAGCGCCAAAACCGAATGCGGGCTTCACAAGTCGTAATTATGCCATTTCACGAAATTCTCGCAAAAGTTGCCAAGGGCCCCAAAGCATCCAAAGACCTCACCTGGGATGAGTGCAAGCAAGCGATGAAGGCGTTGGTGGAAGGTGAAGCCAGCCCCGCGCAGGTCGGAGCCTTCCTCATCGCCATGCGATTCAAAATGGAGTCCGTCACCGAGTTGGCGGGATTGACGGCGGCCGCTCGACAATATGTGCCGCCGTTGGCTGTCTCGCGTGGGGTGGCTGTCGTGGATGTGCCGACCTATGCCGGGAAGCAGGATACCTTTCATGCAATTGTCGCGGCCTCGATTGTGGCGACAGCAGCCGGGGCAACAGTCTTGATGCACGGCTACGATGGAATCCCTGCACGGCCTGGCGCAGCCGGGGTATTAAAGGCATTGGGGATCCGGGTGGATGCTGAACCCAAGCAGGTTGCCGAGGAGGTGAACCGCAGCGGCTTCGCCTATTTGGACATCGGCCTCTACCACCCACCGGTCTACCGATTTCTTGAAATGCGCCAGACACTTGGGGTCAGGAACGTGTTTCATCCAATCGCCAGACTACTGAATCCGGCTCGGGCGAAGGTGCAGGTCGTGGGTTTGTCGCATCCGCCTCACTTTGAAAAGACGGCCGAAGCCTTGCGCATCCTTGGGTGCCCCCATGCGTTGGTCGTGCGGGGAGTCGAGGGTGATCCGGAGTTGTCGGCCTCAATGGCAACCAGAGTATTGGAATTGCGCGACGAGCGGATCACGCCGATCGGTGTGGCGCCAAAGGATTTTGGTTTGGCATTGGCCCCATCCCGCGAGATGGCTGGATTTCCACCGGACCAGCGTGAGAAGGAAGCAGATCTCCTACGTCGGATACTTGAGGGTCGAGTGCAGGGCGGTCAAAAAGATTGGGTGCTGATGAATGCGGCAATGTTGCTGTATGCCGCGGGGAAAGGGGTATCGCTTGCCGCTTGCTTCCCAGCCGCTCGCGCCGCGATTGAAGGAGGCGCTGCGGCTCGCAAGCTCGAGGATCTCATAAAACAGTCGGTGGCAGCGTAGAACAAGAACCGGAAAGAACAGAGGTCATGAAACACCTTCGTCAATTGGAAGATCAAAGCGTCTACATCCTGCGAGAAGCCTACAAGCATTTCAACAATCTCGCCATGCTCTGGTCGATGGGCAAGGATTCCACTGTGCTGCTGTGGTTGGCCCGCAAGGCCTTCTTTGGGCATGTGCCGTTCCCACTGCTCCATGTCGATACCAGCTATAAAATTCCGGCGATGATCGAGTATCGCGATCGTCTGGCGCGAGAGTGGCGATTAGACTTGGTCGTCGGCCAAAATAAAGAAGCCTTGGCGGCCGGCATGAACCACACCCTAGGCCGCGTGGTCTGTTGCACCGCGCTGAAGACGAACGGCCTCAAGCAACTCTTAGAGAACAAAGGATATACCGGGGTCATTCTTGGGGTCAGGGCCGATGAGGAAGGGACGAGAGCTAAGGAACGCTATTTCTCTCCTCGGGATAAACACGGCGATTGGGATTTTCGAGATCAGCCGCCCGAGCTCTGGGATCAATACAAGACCACCTTTCCGCCAGGCACCCATATTCGGATTCATCCTCTCTTGGATTGGACGGAAATCAATATTTGGGAGTACATCAAACTCGAAAACATTCCGTTCATCGACCTCTATCTCGATAAGGGCGACGGGACACGCTATCGCAGTCTGGGTTGCGCGCCCTGTACGACCCCGATTAAATCAACGGCCAAGACTGTAGATGACATTATCGAGGAGTTACGACATACGACCGTGGCCGAGCGATCCGGCCGAGCGCAGGACGAAGGACGAGGCATGGAGCTCTTGCGAAAAGACGGGTACATGTAAACAGCATGCTGAAATAAGCAACCAGCTTCGTTCTCGGATCGAAACAATCCTCAATGTACCCCAGAGGGTACGCCTCCGGTTGTTTCTCACCAGTGGCCTCGCTGGGCTGCTTATTTCAACATGCCGGGAGATGTAGGGAACATGAAAGCGACTGAGACAAAACCATCTGAAAATTTGAACATCGTCATTGTCGGCCATGTGGATCATGGCAAGTCCACCCTGCTGGGCCGACTGTATGCCGATACCGGCTCACTGCCTGACGGGAAGTTGGAAAAAGTGCAGGCCATCTGCAAGCAGCAGGGGAAGGAATTCGAGTACGCGTTCCTCTTCGATGCCTTCCTTGAGGAACAGGAGCAGGGGATTACGATCGACACGGCCCGTACGTTTTTTATGTGGAAGGGCAGGCAGTACATCATTATCGATGCCCCGGGGCACAAAGAGTTTCTGAAGAACATGATTTCCGGGGCAGCTCGTGCTGAGGGTGCCTTGCTGTTGATCGATGCGTTGGAAGGGGTCAAGGAGCAGTCCAAGAAGCATGGATATCTTCTGTCGTTGCTGGGGGTCCGCCAGTTTGCCGTGGTGGTGAATAAGATGGACCTGGTCGGCTATCGGCAGGATGTGTTCGACGGGATTGAAAAAGAATACCGAGAGTTTTTAGGGCAATTCAAAGCGGTGCCGGCACAGTTCATTCCGGTGAGTGCCAAGCTCGGGGACAATATCGCGAACCGTAGCCACGCGATGTCCTGGTACAGCGGTCCTACCGTGCTAGACACACTCAGCGCGTTTCAAAAGGAAACCGCTCGTTCCGAGCAACCTCTGCGACTATCTGTCCAGGATGTCTATAAGTTCGATGCTCGGCGGATCATCACCGGGCGAATTACTGCAGGGCGGCTGAAGGTGGGCGATCATCTCGTGTTCTCGCCATCCAACAAGCGGGCGAATATTAGAACGGTCGAGGCCTTCAATATCGAGCCACAGCCGACTGAAGGCCAGGCCGGTCAATCGATCGGCATCACACTCGATGAGCAGATTTTCGTGGAGCGAGGTGAGATAGCCTCACATCAAGAGCATCTGCCGTCGGTCTCGACAGCATTCCGGGCCAATCTGTTTTGGTTGGGGAAGAAGCCGTTGGAAAAAGGCCGCAAGTATCTGTTGCGCGTCGCCACGAAAGAAGTGGACTGCGAGGTGGCCTCGATTCACAGAATCATCGATACAATGGACCTCGCACAGCAGCAGGGGAGTAACAGTGTCGGGAAGAATCAAGTGGCCGAATTGACCTTGCGCACCAAGGCCCCGGTTGCCTTCGACCTGTCGGCGGCATTTGAGGCCACCGGCCGGTTCGTTCTCGTCGACGAGTACGATATCGCGGGCGGCGGCATCATCACTGAACTCGTCCATGACGATCAGGAGTTTCTCCGCGAAGAGGCTAGGCGTCGCGATTTTGCTTGGGTGAAGGGTGAAGTCACGGTTGAGGATCGGGCACAGCAATACGGCCATCGAGCGGCGATCGTTCTGATTACCGGGGGTCGACACACGGGGAAATCATTCTTGGCGAGAAAGCTCGAGGGCCGTCTCGTGGCGGACGGACGTCATGCCTACTTGCTGGACGGGGAAAACCTGCGCCGCGGCCTGGATGCGGATCTCAGTGAAGAAGAGCGGGGCCAGACGACTGAAATGGCCCGTCGCTACGGCGAAGTGGCAAGACTCCTCATCGACACCGGCCTCATTGTCGTCTCGACGACGAATCCCTTCGGGCTGGCCTATCGCGAAGCCTCGGAAGCCATCAGGACCCTCGTCCATCCTGCGCCGGTCATTGCAGTCCACATGAGCAAGACCGCGGAGGAGCCGCCACCCAATACGGATGTTGTCCTGACGGGTCCCACGGACTTTGATGCAGCCACTGCCCGAATCTTGGATGAATTGAAACGTCGAGGTGTCTTGGCTCAGGCCATTGGCGCCAAGCCGGTCTTTCAATATTCTATTTAGAGCAGCGGCACCCGACATAATCGACTATGTTGGTCATCGACTCATGTCGATTGTGCCATTACTTCCCACACAGGCAAGACAGCAGAAGAACCGCAACTGAATACAGATGTTGGCCTTGCAGGCCTACTACAGATTTCGACATGGCGCGCGGCGCGTATTGTTGAAGAATTGAAGCGCTAGAGGCACGGACGCTTGGCGTTCATTCCCTCGACAACGGGGGAAGGCTGTGGGTATCCTCATCAGGCTACGCGAAACAAGACGTGGCATCAATCCACAGTCCGGTGGGGCACTGCCAGGACGCGAGTCTCCTGCCTGTCAGACGATGGCACAAAGCCGACCTCTTGACGGCCCTGCCTAATACCACTATTCTGTTGCGGCACACTCATTTATTCTCCTTAGGCTAAAGTGACGTTCATGCAGGGTAAAGACCCGTTCTTGATACTTCTCGGGGTGGGCATCCTTGGCGTGACGTTCTTCTTCTGTGGCGAAAGAGTGGTGAAGTCACCTCCTCCGGTTGCAGTGCAAACTCCGTCTGAAATTCCTCCGCCGGTCTCGAACATTACGGGAGCGGCCCCATCGTCACCAGCAGTGCCGCCGGTCTCTGCTGCGGCTGTGTTGAAAGAGAAGATCGATACAGTATTGATCGGAAATATGATTTCATTCCGCCTCAATAGCGCGATCCTTCTACCGGAGGGGAAAGCCGTGTTGAATAGCGTGGCCGCGATTTTACAGGAAGACCCAACCGTGCCCTTTGAAGTCGGCGGTCATACGGACAACGTTGGACCGGAGCAATCGAATTGGGTGCTTTCAGAACAGCGTGCCAAGGCCGTTGTTGAGTATCTGATTTCAAGAGGAGTTGCCGCTGAACGGCTGACCGCTAAGGGGTACGGAGCGTCGAGACCGATTGCTGACGGTACCACCGATGAGGGGCGCCAGCAAAACAGAAGAATCGAATTTTCCATCGGAGCCCAGGGAGAGCAGCCATGATGTCTGCGCACTGGACATGCTGGCTTGGAACGGTGGTGGGAGCAGGTTTCCTTGGGTGGGGCATCAAGGGCCTGGCGATGGGAGCGGTGATGGACGATAAGCGTCGAGAGGTGGAACGTCTCACCAGTAAGGTCGCCATGCTCACGAAGCTTACGAATCAGCCGCCGGAGGTTCGAACGGTTGAGAAGCGGGTGGAGGTGCCGGTCGAGCGGGTCGTGGTGAAACACGTTGAAGTCCCGGTGGAGAAGATCGTTGAGAAGCGAGTGGAAGTGCCGATTGAAAAGACCGTGGAAAAGACCGTCGATCGGCCGGTCGACAATCCGGAGCATTTGTCCAGAATTAAGGCGTTGGAAAGCGAGGTCGCTTTGATCCTTCGCTTACTTGGGCAGATCATTCAACTCCAAACTGCTCCTGCACAGGCCGAGCAAAGGGGTAGTGAAGGGCGGGTGGTGGTGCCCATTGATGCTCCGGAGCACCTGGACCGGATCAAGGCGTTAGAAGGCGAAGTGGCGGTCATTGACGATCTTCGCGCGCAGATTGCTGAGCTCCAAGCCACGTCCGTGCACAGTGGAGAGAAGGTCGCCGAGAAGAACATAGAGTCTCTCACTGGGCAGAACGGAGAACTACCGGTCGACAGTCCGGAACCTCTGGCGCGGATCAAGGCGTTGGAAGGCGAGGTGACCGAGATCGCCGAGCTTCGTGCGCAGATTGCTGGGCTCCAGCACGCGTTGGGACAGGCTGGGGGGATGGTAGATGAGAAGCAGAGCGAGCCTCCCATTGGAAAAAACGGGGCGGGGTCAGTCGACAATCCGGAGCATCTGGCGCGGATCAAGGCGTTGGAAGGCGAGGTGGCCGAGATTGCTGAGCTTCGTGCGAAGATCGTAGAGCTTTGGGAGTCGTCTGTGCAGGCCGGGGAGAAAGGGGGCGAAACGCAGAGCGAGAATTGTACGGAAAGGCATAGGGGATTGCCGGTTATCCAGGCGAGTGAATACAGGGCAGATGGCGACGATGCCGGCGAGGTATCGGATAAGGGGCAAACGGTGGAGGAGTCGCCTGATGATCTCAAACAGATCCGCGGGGTCGGGCCGGCGTTAGAACGATTTCTTCATAAACGGGGCATCTTCTGGTTTCACCAGGTGGCGACCTGGAGCCAGGCGGACATCGACAAGTTCGAGTTCCTCTTGCCCAACTTTGGGGGCCGCATTCAACGAGAAAACTGGGTGCGCAGCGCGCAGGTCGAGCACTACAAGAAGTACAAGCAGTGGCTCGGAGCCGGCGAGCCTCCACGTGAAAACCTGGATCGTCCGATGCAGACAGCGCAGCTCCACACCACACCTTCACAGACCGTGGAGAAGGTCGCTGAGAAGCGGAATGGGATTCTTGCAGAAGCGAATGGGGAGGTACGGCTCGCCCTGGTCAGTGAACAGGAGGGGAGCCTCAACCATGTCGGAGCCGGCGAGCCGTCGGATGAGGGGCAGGTGGCCGAAGAATTGCCCGATGATCTCAAACAGATCCGCGGGGTCGGGCCGGCGTTAGAACGGTTTCTCCACAAACGAGGCGTCTTTTGGTTCAGCCAGGTGGCGACCTGGAGCCAGGCGGACATCGATAAGTTCGAGTTCCTCTTGCCCAACTTCGGCGGGCGTATCCAACGAGAAAATTGGGTACGCAGTGCGCAGCTCGAACACTACAGGAAGTATAAGCAGTGGCTCGGAAACGATGAGTCCACAATGACAACGCCGGAGGCGCCCTCGGTTTGAACTCCATCGAAAAATCACAAAACACGAGTTCTTAAGGTTGCTAATCCCAGGCAACGCAGCTGCTTGTCTTGCTAAGACCAGATCCGGCTGGAAATGTCTATGCCGATCTCTTGCTTCCCTCCGAGGATGCGTATCTGAGGCAAGATTTCCAATTCTTGGATTAGGTTCTACTCGGGAAACCAAGGCATTCTGAGCTGAGAACAACGCTACACAGGGTCAAAACACCAGTGCAACATTAAGTCACAAGTCTGTCTCAATTTCCGAAGTAAGTCAGTACCTCGCCTCTTGCTTCTCCATCCTCAGCCGGTTTGACTCCCCCAAAACCCTTGTGATAGCGTAAGTTTCTTATTGATCATTGGCTCGACACGCCATAAAGAATTACTCTCGGCGGAGAGAACAGGAGTTTGTATGAAATTCGTCTGTCTGAACTGTGAAACCTATATGAGTCTGGAGAAGGTCGAAAAGCCGCAGGAGGGTTCCCTTGGAGTCTTCTTTGCCTGTCCGTCTTGTAATGCCAAATTCTCTATGGTGACCAACGCCGGTGAAACAAACATGATGAATTCGCTGGGGCTGAAACTCGGGGCAAAGTCAGAACCAGCGGCCTCCATGGAAGGGCTTCGCACACTCGCGGGAAATGGCCATGGGGCTCAGGCTCCAAAGCCGGATTCTCCTGCACCGGCCGTGGCTGCCACGGCGGCGTCGCCTGCGAAGGCGCCCGAGAAGGCAAGTGGCTGTCCCTTTTCCGCAATGGTTGCAGAAATGGGTCTGACCAACTCCGGTAAGCCCGCAAACGGAGCTTCCGAGTTCACGTGGACTGCTGATGCCAAAGAGAAACTCGAGCGGCTTCCCGCATTT
>JAHBWO010000066.1 GCA_019636945.1 Nitrospira sp.
ACCGGTACGACATAGCGTCCTTCCCGCTGAGCAAAATACGACTCTTGCAACACCTCTTCATATCGCCTCGACTGGAGAATCCGATCGAGATGGCCACGCATCTCCTGCTTCAATCCCTGCGCGTGATGTGTCAGACGCCGCAACTCCGGAGAGGCCGTCTCTTTCATGGCTCCATCCGGCTGGATAGCTGCCTCAATTATACGCAGCACTCCCTGCAGAGCCCTTGTGGCACGAAGCGGCTCCAAGACCTGCGCCAGCCGTTGAGTCTCGCCTTTGTGAGATTCTGCGTAGCGTTCCAGCTCAGCGAGCCTGGCCAGCACGATGGCACAGTCCCGCAACTCACCGGCCTCCAGCACGCCACCTTTGGACGCCCGATTGACTGGCTCACGAATATCGGGAAAGCCTAACGCCGGGACCGGATCGTTCCCTTCGAGCCACGCCACCATTTCACTGGTCTCTTCCTGGCGATGATGAGCATCCGTCAGTTCGCTGGCCAATGAGAGTGATTGGCATCGAGCACGCCCGATCGCCGACTGCGCCTGGAGGGAGAGAAACTCGAGCACACGCGGCCACTCCAACGCTTGCGTGGCTTGGTCAAATAAGGTTTGGCTCATCGATCAGGTCACCCTTCAATGAACAGACCTCCGAACTCTAGCCTTCCAGAAGAACCGGACGCAACTCCTGGAGCTGCAAAAGACTCCGAAGCCCGCATATTGTTACATCATTTTTGCCAGACCCACCGCATCCTTCTATCTTGACAACAAGCAGAAGGCATCGATACTATCCGGTTTTGTGCTGTACCACCTGTCTGTTCTCAATCAACACATTTGCCTGTAGAGGAATACACCATGGCCATTCGTATCGGAATCAATGGATTTGGACGTATCGGGCGCAACGTAATGCGCGCCTCAATGGGGGACAAGGAACTACAAATCGTCGCGATCAACGATCTCACGGACGCCAAAACGCTCGCCTATCTTCTCAAGTACGATTCGGTCCATGGCACGTTGCCGGCTACGGTCGACGCCAAAGATGATCAGATCCTCGTCGACGGAAACCCGATTAAAGTGCTGGCTGTCAAAGATCCCAAAGAACTGCCCTGGAAGGCATTAGATATTGACGTGGTGATCGAGTCAACCGGTCGTTTTACCGACCGTGAAGCAGCAGGCAAACACCTGTCCGCCGGAGCCAAACATGTGATTATTTCGGCTCCGGCCAAAGATCCCGACGTGACCATCGTTCTTGGCGTAAACGACGAAAAGTTTGACCCCAAGTCACACCACATCGTCTCCAATGCCTCCTGCACGACCAACTGCCTTGCCCCGGTCGCCAAAGTCTTGTTGGAAAATTTCGGGATCAAGCACGGTATTATGACCACCATCCATTCCTATACCAACGACCAGCAACTCTTGGATCTGCCCCATAAAGATTTGCGCCGAGCCCGTGCAGCAGGCATGTCGATGATCCCGACCAGCACTGGAGCCGCCAAAGCACTCCACCTCGTCATCCCGGAACTGAAGGGCAAGTTGGATGGGCTGGCGATTCGAGTCCCGACACCGAACGTATCGCTGGTCGACCTGACGGTAGAAACTGAAAAGGATTGCGACATCGCCGCTGTGAATGCCGCATTCAAGAAAGCCGCAGATGGGCCCCTCAAGGGAATTCTCAAGTATTCAGAAGATCCGATCGTCTCAATCGACCAAAAAGGTGATTCTCATTCTGCAACCGTCGATGCCCCATTGACCAATGTCGTGGACAAGCGCCTGGTCAAGGTCACGGCCTGGTACGACAACGAATGGGGATATTCCTGCCGCGTTCGTGACCTCGTCAAGGTCCTGGCTGGAAAATCAACGACGAAGTAACTGACTGCCTCCGGGATGGTCGAGCCGGCTCCATCGCTCATCTCGTCCCGATTGTTTGACTATTGAGTGAACCTATACCAAGGAGCTTTCCGTGAACTTGCACAAGAAGACGATCGATGATGTGCAACTTCGTGGCAAACGGGTCATTATTCGAGCGGATTTCAACGTCCCCCTAGACGAGTCGTTGCAGATTACCGACGACACCCGCATTCGTTCGACGTTGCCTACGATCAATCGCGTCGTTGATGAGGGCGCCAAAGTCATTCTCTGTTCACACCTCGGCAGACCGAAGGGAACATTCGAACCCAAATACAGCCTCGCCCCTGTCGCCAAACGTTTGGGACGATTGCTCGGGAAAGAAGTCCTCTTCGCTCCGGATTGCATGGGACCGGCCGTCGAGAAACTGGTCGCCAAGATGAAGGACGGGGACGTGCTCTTACTCGAAAACCTCCGGTTTCATACCGGCGAAGAGAAAAACGACGATGGCTTCGCAAAGGCCCTGGCCTCGCTGGGAGACGTGTTTATCAACGACGCCTTTGGAGCCGCGCACCGCGCCCACGCCTCGACGGTCGGCATTACGAAATACATTAAAGATGCCGCAGCGGGAGCGCTGCTCAAGAAGGAGATCGAGTACCTAGAGGGAGCCGTCGCCAACCCCGTACGACCGTTTGCCGCCATTCTCGGTGGAGCCAAAGTGTCCGGGAAAATTGGAGTCATCGAGAATCTCGGCAAGAAAGTCGACAAGGTCATCATCGGTGGCGGTATGGCGTTTACCTTCTTGAAGGCCAAAGGCATGGAGATCGGTAACTCGCTCTGCGAAATGGACATGCTGGATTTTGCGCGAGGCATCGAAGACCATGCCCTCTCGCGTGGGGTCAAGTTTTATCTCCCCGTCGACTGTGTAGTCGCGGCCAGCAGGGAAGTCGGTGCAGAAACCAAGATTGTCCCCGTCCAGGAGATTCCGAAAGGGTGGTATGCCCTCGATATCGGCCCGGCCTCCGTCAAACTCTTCAATGAGGCGGTCCAGAACGCCAAGACAATTCTATGGAACGGACCAATGGGTGTCTTTGAAATCGACGCCTATGCGAGGGGGACCTTAGCCATGGCCCACGCCATCGCCGATGCGTACGCCCTGACGATCGTCGGTGGCGGTGAAACAGCCCTCGCTGTTCATCGAGCCGGCGTGTCAGAGAATATGTCATTTATCTCGACCGGTGGTGGCGCAGCGCTGGAACTGCTTGAAGGCAAAACATTACCAGGCCTTGCGGCATTGCCTGATCGTCAGAACTGACGACGGGTTCTCAGGACAATCTCACTCTCAGGACATTCTGTGCGTACACGGCTCATTGTTGGCAATTGGAAGATGAACAAGACCGCATCCGAAGCGGCCACGTTTGTCGATGAACTGAGGCAGCACCTTTCGAAGGTTCCCTCGGATGTAGAACTGGTTGTTGCTCCTCCGTTTACGGCATTGGAATCGGTCGGGAGGGTCTTAGGCTCAGAATCTTTCATCCAGCTCGGGGCGCAAAATCTGTTTTGGGAACCAAAAGGAGCCTACACCGGAGAGATCTCCGCCCCCATGCTGAAGGACCTCGGGTGTCGCCACGTGATTCTTGGCCATTCTGAACGGCGCACGCTCTTTGGTGAACGGGGTGACGGGATTCGCAAAAAACTTCAGGCAGCCTTTGCACATGGGATCCACCCGATCCTCTGCATCGGTGAGTCACTCGAGCAGCGAGAAGCCGGCTCAACCGACGACGTGCTCGCTCAGCAGCTCCACGAGAGCTTGGCTGGATTTTCCAGCGAGACCCTGGAAAGTCTCACGGTCGCTTATGAACCGATATGGGCGATCGGTACCGGCCGATCGGCAACCACTGAGCAAGCCGTTGCAGCGCATCAGACAATCCGAGCTGTTCTTTCCGCCACCGCCTCTCCCGTCATCGCTGAACGGACGAGGATTCTGTATGGTGGCAGCGTGACCACACAGAATATCGCCTCACTCTTGTCGTCGGAGCAGGTGGATGGCGCACTGATCGGAGGCGCTTGTCTAGAGGTGAGCTCCTTTGCTACAATCATCAGTCTTGCTTCTACTACTCGATCAATCGGAGTCTGAACGTTCATGTTATACACGCTAATCGTGGTCGTCCACGTGTTCATCTGTTTTCTTATGATCGGAGCGATTCTCCTCCAGTCTGGGAAAGGGGCGGAGATCGGGGCCGCCTTTGGTGGGTCCAGTCAGACTGTGTTCGGAAGCCGTGGCCCGGCTAACTTTCTGAGTAAGCTGACCGTGTTCGTTGCTGCCATTTTTATGGTGACGTCACTCAGCCTGGCCATCTTGGCAAAACAACGGAATGTCTCCTCGACGGTCATTGATCTCGACCACAAGAGCGAGCCGACAACTGCGCCGGCCGCACCGCCTGCGCAGCCATCGGGTGAGTCCCACTCTTCCCCAACCGAGTCTTCCTCACCTGGCCACTAATCGATCACTGAAACGACTTTAGTCATCGGACGAACTTATAGCTGCCGGTGAGGAGCGAACGCTCCTCACCGGCAGCTATGGCTACAAGCCGCAACGATGTCTAGATCTTAGTCAGCCAGGATTGGTGCGAGGAGTCCTCACCACGCACGATCGAGAAGAAGGTGTTCTGGAGCGCGCGCGTAATCGGCCCGGGTGTCCCGGTACCGATACGGCGATTGTCAATCTCTCTGACCGGAGTCAGTTCAGCCGCCGTCCCTGTCACAAACACTTCATCGGCAATGTACATTTCATCACGCGTAAACCGTTCTTCGATGACCGTGATGTTCCGCTCTTGCGCCAATTGAATGACGGAATTTCTCGTGATTCCTTCCAGCACTGAGGTCAACGGCGTCGTCTTGAGAACACCGCGGCGGATGATGAACACGTTCTCCCCGGTTCCTTCGGCGACATAGCCCTCCGGATCGAGAAGAATCGCCTCGTCGTATCCATCTGCCTTCGCTTGCCGTTTCGCAAGAATAGAGTTCACGTAATAGCCGGAGATCTTCCCTCTGGTCATCGACACATTCACATGGTGTCGCGTAAAGGAAGACACGCAAGCGCGCATCCCGTTCGCAAGGGCCTCATCTCCCAAATAGGCCCCCCACTTCCACGCAGCGATGGCCACCCGAATCGGGTTGTCCCCCGGATGCACCCCCATCGCCCCATACCCGATAAAAACCAAGGGGCGGATGTAACAGGCATCCAGTCGATTCACACGAACCGTTTCCACGATGGCCTCAGCCATCTGCTTCTTATCGTACGGCATGACCATCATGCTGATGTGTGCCGAATCGAACAATCGATCGACATGTTCCTGCAGCCGAAAGATAGCGGATCCTGACTTGCCTTTGTAACAGCGCACGCCTTCGAACGCCGCCAGGCCATAGTGTAACGAGTGGGTCAGGACATGGACGTTCGCCTCTCCCCAAGGCACGAACTTCCCGTCCATCCAGATTTTTTCAACCGGCTCCAACATAGTGGGTGCGCGCTCCAGCGACGGATCGTGAGGATATTGCTTTGATTCGAGTGAGGGACTATAGCGTGCAGCTGGCCTCGGGTCAAGCAACCGGGGCGAGAACATATGCCGTCATGAGGTCGATGCTTAGGACGAGGCACAATAGGCGCGAAGGCGAGCACTCAGAAACGTAGCGACTCGATCTTCTCCATCCGGACTCATTGTCATGATTTTGGCTCCGAACAGCAGCCCGCGAACCCACCGAACCACGACACGTTGGATTTCCACCGGCCCGTCTTTATCTGGGAGAGAGAGACGCACAATGAGTTCCATCCCCGGTACGACTTGATGATCCCCGAGCACACGAAACCCGTTTCGACAGAGGTTCATGACTGTCCCCTTTCCGAGGAAGTCACCACCCATGTAGTAGGCTTCACACCGAACGGGAATCCGGTGATATGTACGAATCACAAACTTGCCGGTAGGCGCCATGCTTTCATCACTCTCTTGGAATGGAATGACGATCACCACCACATCAACGACGGCGATGCGGTGTGGCGCAAGAATACGTGGCGGCTTGGAGGTGATCCTAGCCCACAAAAGAGGGGGCGGTGAAAGATCACCAATTCAAGCGGGACGCTCCTGATGGCTTGACACTTCTCGCACTCACATGTTAAATGAACCGTTCCTCAAGACTGGAGAAGAGATATGTACGCGATTGTTGAGACAGGTGGTAAGCAATATCGGGTAGAAGCAGGAGCGACGATTCAAGTTGAAAGCCTGCCTGGTGATATCGGCGCACAAGTGGAACTTGATCAGGTCCGTTTCGTGCACGGTGACACTACATTCCTCATCGGGCAACCTCTCGTGGCGGGAGCCAAGGTCACAGCTGAAATTGTGCGCCAGGGACGGACTCGATCGATTACCGTCTTCAAGAAGAAACGCCGCAAGAACTACCGACGTACTCGTGGGCACCGGCAAGGATTCACCAAGCTCCTGATTACCGGTATTGCAACGGCATAAATTCGAGTAGGAAGGATAGACCATGGCAACAAACAAAGGTGGCGGATCATCACGTAACGGTCGTGACAGTAACCCCCAGTACTTGGGAGTGAAGGCGTATGGTGGTCAGACGGTCACGGCTGGGAGCATTATCGTCCGCCAGCGTGGGACCAAATTCTTTCCGGGCTTCAATGTGGATCTGGGAAGGGACCATACCCTGTTCGCCAAAACAACCGGTGTAGTCAAGTTTGAAGGTGGACGCGGCAGACGAAGAGTCAGTGTGTATCCGAGCTCCGCGAAGTCTTAACCTTCCCCTTTCTACTCTCTCCTTCCCAAGCAGGGCAGACATAGATTCTCCCTGCTTCTTCGCCTCATGGTCGGGTATACTTTTCCATCTCCTCACGATGGTTCGGCTGTAGGAAACTAGCACCCCATGTTTGTCGACGAAGTACGCGTGACAGTACGAGCTGGTCGAGGCGGAAACGGGATCTGCAGCTTTCGAAGAGAGATGTTTGTCCCTCGTGGGGGGCCGGATGGCGGTGACGGCGGTCATGGCGGCGATGTCATCATGACGGCCTCGCATCGGCTGACAACCCTGCTCGACCTCCGATATCAGAACCACTACGAGGCGCAAGACGGGAAACCCGGCGGTGGGTCCAACTGTACCGGACGGTCAGGTGACGACGTTACGATCGGAGTACCAGTTGGAACCATCGTCTACGACGACGAGTCGAAAGACATCCTCGCGGATTTCACCGAGGACGGCCAAACAGCCGTGATCGCCCAAGGCGGGCGCGGCGGAAAGGGCAACAGCAACTTCGCCACTTCCGTCAATCGTGTACCAACCAAGTGCACATCAGGGAGTCCTGGTGAAGAGCGGACATTACGACTCGAACTCAAGTTATTGGCCGATGTTGGTCTTGTCGGATTTCCCAATGCGGGAAAGTCGACCCTCATCTCTGCCATTTCGGCGGCCCGTCCGAAAATTGCCGACTACCCCTTCACCACATTGGTTCCTAATCTTGGCGTCGTCCGATGGGGATCCGACTGCAGCTTTGTGGTAGCCGATATCCCTGGCTTGATCGAAGGGGCCCACGAAGGTAAAGGCCTGGGAGTGCAGTTTCTCCGCCATATCGAACGGACTGCGTTTTTACTCCACTTGATCGACGTCTCGGAATGGGCCACCGACGATCCACGACACAGCTTTGAGACCCTCCGGCAAGAACTGGCCGCCTATGACCAGGGGCTGACCACCCGCCCCTTTGCCGTCGTCCCAACCAAAATTGATGTCGTTGGGGCCGGTGAACGGCTGGAACAAATTCAAGTCTATTGCCGGGACCGAGGATATCCTTGCTTCCCGATCTCAGCCGCCACAAATACGGGGCTGGATCAGTTGATCCGCTATGTCGGGAAACAGGTCGATCTGTTACGGATGCTGCCATGCGAGACACAGTCCTAACGCAGGCCACGCGGATCGTCATCAAGATCGGCAGTAGCCTGATCGCATCGCGCGCGGAAGGGCTACGCCCGGATAGAATTGAGCGGTTGGCCGACGAGATCGCTACTCTCAAGAAGCAGGGACGAGAGATCCTGATCGTCTCCTCGGGCGCCATCGTCTCCGGCATCAAAAAACTGCAGCTGAAAGAATACCCCAAAAATCTTCCGGTCAAGCAGGCCGCGGCAGCCGTAGGGCAAAGTCGCCTGATGTGGGCGTATGAAAAGGCCTTCGAGCGTCTCTCGATCCAGGTGGCGCAGATTCTCCTCACTCACCAGGATCTTGAAGACCGTCGCCGCTTCCTCAACGCACGTCATACCCTTTCCACTCTGATTGATTTTGGCATCATCCCGATTATCAATGAAAACGATACTGTCGCCGTGGATGAGATCAGAGTCGGTGACAACGATACCCTGGCCAGCGAAGTGGCTCACTTAGCGGATGCGGACCTCTTGGTGATTTTGTCCGATGTCGATGGACTCTATACGGAAGATCCTCGGAAGAATCCTTCAGCGACCCTGATTCCATTCATCCCAGCTATCACCGACGACATTGAGCGATTGGCCGGCGTGTCCAGTACCTTCGAAGGCACAGGGGGCATGGCCACCAAGCTCCGGGCAGCCAAGAAGGTCGGCCAATACGGAGTCTCGACCTTGATTCTCAATGGAGAACGAGCCGGGCTCCTCGCCTCAGCCCTGACCACAGGAACCGGCGGAAGTCTGTTTCTTGCCAGGGAACGCCGCCTGAACAGCCGAAAACATTGGATCGCGTTCACGCTTCGCCCGCGTGGGCAAATTCACCTCGACCAAGGAGCCGTCGATGCGCTCGCTCAACGAGGGAAAAGCCTGCTCGCCTCCGGTATTCGTGAGGTCATCGGACCATTCGAAGCAGGCGATCCGGTGAGCTGCTTCGATCCAGAGGGAAAGGAGTTTGCCAAAGGCCTGGTAAACGTGTCATCGGAGCTCTTAGCCCGAATGAAAGGCCTCAAGACAACCGTCATTCAGGAACAGTTCGGTCCCCAAGAATATGAGGAAGTCATTCACCGCGACAATCTTGTCATCCTCTAGCAGAATGCTGAAAAAGTCCTCCAGCGGCGTTCTCGCCTCACTCAGACGCTCAACGTACCGAAGCGTACGCCTCGCCCCTTCGTTCGCTGCGGCCTTGCTGGACGGCCTTGTTGAGCATTCTGGGGTGTTGCGTGCCACGGTTCTTTCTCGCATCGTACAACGGCGTGCGAAGCCGAAACCGATTTTTTCAGCAAACTGCTAGCGCTGAGTCCTCAGTCCTGAGTTATGAATGTTTCAAATTCTCAGCAGTCACCCCTCACCCCTCACCCCTTACGCTTGAATGGTAACCGTCTCGGCCTTCTCGGTGGCAGCTTCAATCCCATTCACAACGGCCATCTCGCGATCGCCCATCACGTGTATGAACGTCTGCAACTCTCTCGGGTCCTCTTTATTCCAACCGGAGACCCACCCCACAAGCAGAGCGGATCACTGGCCCCTGCACAGACTCGCCTGAAAATGGTCGAGCTAGCCATTGCTGACACCCCTTTCTTTGAAGTATCCGCCATTGAGATCAATCGAGGTGGTAGGTCGTACTCGATCGACACCGTCCATGAAGTCCGATCCCAATATGGTCCATCATGGAACCTATTCTTTATCATTGGCTTAGATGCCTTTCTTGAGTTCTCTACCTGGAGAGCCCCTGAAGAACTTTTACGGCTCTGTCATTTTGTGGTCGTCACCCGTCCGGGACACTCATTCCAATCCCTCAGCAAGATGCCCCTACTGTCCAACCTGGATGTACAGGCCCTGCGGCAATTAGATCACGGTACCTTAGACCAAATGGAGATCGCCGTCCCTGGTGCATCCGGTCTCACCTGTTTATCGCTTCCTCCCTGTCTCATCTCTGCCTCGGAGATCAGGAGGAGGGTGAAATGCGGCCTCCCGCTGGCAAATATGTTGCCCCCCCCGGTAGAATCTTATATACTTCAGACTAGCCTTTATTTAGGAGGACTCTAATCGCACGCACATCTAAGGCCACAGCCCTCGCCGTCGCCAAGGCGATGCTCGACAAGAAGGCCCTTGATGTTCAAGTCCTCCATGTCGCCCCGCTGACTTCAATCGCTGACTACCTGGTCCTGGGTTCTGCCGAATCCGATCGGCAGACGCGTGCAGTTGCTGATTCGATCGTCGACGCGCTGTCTCGTGTGAACCAACGGCCTCTGAGTCTTGAAGGAACAGCCTCAGGCCAGTGGGTCCTCATCGATTTTGGCGATGTGGTTGCCCATGTGTTTCGACAAGATGCCCGATCGCATTATGCACTTGAGCGTCTGTGGAGTGACGCACGGCTCATTCCCATTCCAGACAAAGACGCGGCACCGACTCCAGGGGCAAAGGAACGGCTGACCAGAAAAACACGTTCGTAGAAGATGGTTTAAGCGATGTTTAAACTGCTGATCACCATTTTTCTCATCAGTGCCGGCGTGTTTGTGTATAGCTACTTCCGCGAGCTGAACCCGGGTACCGTCGTCATCCATACCAGTCCCGGCGTGGAGTTCGATCTCAGCCCGGTCACGCTGGTCTTGATTTCGATGGCCGGCGGAGCCGTCCTCGCGACATTTGTCGTCGGTTTGCAACAGACAGCCCACCTGATCCTCAATTGGCGTAGCCAACGTCTCGTACGCCGCAAAGAAAAGGTCGATACGCTTCACCGAGATGGAACCCATGCGTTCATGTCGAAACGCACGTCGGAAGCCATTACGCTGTTGGAAAAAGCGCTCGCGATCGACCCGACACGAGTCGATTCACTGCTCTGGCTGGGGAATATCTATCGTTCGGAACAGAACTTTTCCGAGGCCATCCGACTCCATCAACATGCGCAACGGGTGGACGATCGCAACATCGAAGTGCTGCTTGAGCTGGGAAAGGATCTCGAAGGAGCCAAGCGGTATGAAGAAGCGCTGCAGGCCCTGCAGCAAATCCTCAAGATCGAACCTGACAACCTCACGGCCTTGATCCGGAAACGGGACCTCAATATCCGCCTGGAACGATGGAATGAGGCGCTCGAAATCCAGCACCGTCTGCTCAAAGCCAACCTCCCCGCCCCGGAAAAACAGGCCGAGGCCGCTCTGCTGCTGGGGTGTATGTATGAGGTGGGACGCCAGCTGCTCGAACGAGGCCATCCTGATAAAGCCCGACGATACTTCCGCGGCGCCATTAAGAAAGACCGTGCGTTCCTCCCCGCCTACATCGGCATCGGTGAAATTCTGCTTCATGAAGGGAAGACAAAAGATGCCGTTGAGATCCTGAAAAAGGTCTACGCACGCACCCGAAGCATCATCATTCTCCATCGTCTGGAGGAACTGTTCCTGGATCAAGGGGAGCCCAGCGAAATCATCAGGGTCTATCAGGATGCATTACAACAAGACCCGCAGAATCCCGTGCTCCAGTTCTATCTAGGGAAACTGTATTACCGGCTCGAAATGGTGGACGAAGCGTTTGACCTCCTCTCAACGATTGAAGGTCCGCAAGATCATCTGTTGGACTACCATAAGATCATGGCCAATCTGTACTTGCGGAAACAACAGTTTGAAGAGGCCATCACGTCACTCAAAAAAGCGCTGAGTTTCAAGAAACGTGTGGTGGTGCCGTATATCTGTACCCAGTGCCAACACGAATCCGTCGAATGGACCGGTCGGTGCCGCCGCTGTGCCAAGTGGAATACACTCACGGCCCTCCCCTGGATCGAAACCAGTCAGGTTTCCACCACCTCGGAGAAAGAACCGTCCCCCGGCCAGTCAGTCCCCTATCGAGGCATTGCTTCTCCGTTTGAAACCGTGTAGCTTTCCCCTTCGACAGTCGTTCCTCGTGAAGCGACGCTCGTTTGCGAGTTTTCTGTTTCTGGTTTTGCGCAAAACTCCCTTCGCACTGAAGGGACGTGAGACTTAAAACCCGAAACTTCTTGGGCGCATCCGACACGACGAACGTCCACCATGAATCTTTCACAAAAGGCGACTCAGATGACCGAGTATGTAGCTTTAGCTGAAAAAGCACTCCGTGATGAACCTCTGACGAGAGAAGAATGCCACTCCGTGTTGAATACCTCAAACGATGAGTTACTTGCATTGTTACACGCGGCCTTTCAGGTTCGATCCAAGTACTTCGGTCGGACAGTTCGCCTCCAAATGCTGCAGAACGCCAAGAGCGGGGCCTGTCAGGAAGACTGCCATTACTGTTCACAATCATCGATCTCAACGGCGCCGATTGAACGGTACAGTCTGCTTCCACAGAAACAGATGATGGAAGGCGCCAAACAAGCTGCCGCCTCGAAGGCGCAGCGCTATTGCATTGTCATCAGCGGACGAAGCCCGTTGGATCGAGAGATCGACGAAATCGCCGGAGCGGTCCGTTCCATCAAGCAGGAAGTTCCGATTCAAATCTGCTGTTCGCTCGGCTTGATGAGCGAATCCCAAGCGAAACGGCTCAAGGCCGCAGGTGTTGACCGCGTGAATCACAATTTGAACACCAGCGAAGCCTTTCACGCTTCAATCTGCACAACCCATACGTTTCAAGACCGGCTGGCGACAATCAAGAACGCGCGTGCGGCAGGGCTAGAAATTTGCTCTGGGGGCATCGTTGGCATGGGTGAGTCAGATGAGGACCTGATCGAACTGGCCACAGCCCTGCAAGACGTCAAGCCGGACTCCATTCCCTTGAACATGCTCACCCCAGTCTCCGGCACCCCATTCGAACAGGTCGACAACCTCACACCTCAACGCTGCTTGAAAGTGCTCTGCCTCTTCCGGTTCCTGCATCCTCGCACAGAAATCCGCATCGCCGGCGGCCGCGAACATAACCTTCGATCTCTCCAACCATTGGCTCTCTATCCGGCTGACTCCGTATTCGTGAATGGTTATTTGACGACTCCAGGTGCTCCGGCTCCAGAGGTCTGGGGCATGATTGAGGATCTCGGCTTCACGATCGAAGTGGATTACCAGCAACCAGTGGCTGGTTGACTGTAGCGGTGTGGTGCGATTGACCAGACTTGCTCCACAGGTGCTAGAGCGAGTCCCATGAAGACTAAACGCCAGACAGAAAACACACGATTTGTGCAGGGGGTTGGCCGTGCACTTCGCCGAGCGGCAAAAGCCGCTCGCAAAACCGCCAAGATGTATGGGACGCCGATCTATGTGTGGGAAAACGGCAAGGTGGTGGCGAAGAAACCGTGAACTGCTGACCGTCGTCCACCAGCCCTTCGTTTAAAGCCTACCCATAAGATTTATCCGACGAAGAGACAAAGGTCCTCTCATCAAAGTAACCTTGCAGCTTTAGGCTCCCCGAAAGATCACGAATCATCTAAGGCTGGCGGTCTTGGATGATCCTGAACCTCACTTCATCCACATACGAATAAGCAGAAGTCTGCTCTCCGGCAAAGAGACCGCAGCGATAGAGGCCGGAGGGCCAACCTGTTTTTGGCGGGATGAGGAGAAAGTAGCCGGAGCGATCATTTGTGGTCGTCATGACGCGATCCTGGACCATCGTCTGTGGATCTTCTGTCATATCACGAGTTTCGCCTGAACAACGTGCGGTCAGTGGCACTGTGTCGAATGAGTCGGATAGCAGCCTGAACACCAAATAGATTTCTGGTTGAGTAGTGGGGAAGGTGTCCCCCGGATTCAATGGGATGAATTCGTGAGCACCGGTTGGGAAATCATCGCGCACGACTTTGGTCGCCGGAATCACGAACCGAAACCAGCTAAAATCGGCGTCCCGCCCGGCAATCGCCACTCCTGTTTCTAACGTCTTCTGGACTTTGATCTTTTCAATGGCCTTCGCATAGAGGGCCTCTTCCGAAAGCCCAGCTGCCTGGGTTCCTGAGTCCTTCACCCTCTTGTCCTCTTCCTCCTTCAACTTCACCAGCTCAGGAACATGAGGCTTCACCTTATCGAGCCACCGAGCAATCTTGTCCTTTGCCAAGACACGGGTACCGGCTGGAAACGGGACATCCTTATTGGCCTGTTCAAACTCCACGGCTGCGTCATAGAGGAGTTGAAAATGGATAAAGGCATCGTCCCATCGTTGCAACTTCACGTAGCACTGTCCCATCCGGTACGTCGTGTCGGCGAAATCCTCCTCGCTTGGATTGAGATTCGAAATATTGCCGAATACGGCGATCGCCTCTTCGCAGCGGTCTAGCTGCATCAACGTCAGGCCCAACTGATGGGTGGCGATGGGATCACCGGGGTTGAGTGCCAAGAGTTTCCGATATATTGGTTCGGCCTCCTGATACCGACCAGCCTCAAACAAGTTCCAGGCATCCGATCGAATTACGGCCCATTCCTTCAGTTGAGTCGCCGAAGCCGCAGGCGTCAACGTGGGACTGAATCGTCGCCCTCGCTCCATCGACTCATACAGTTGTGCGAGTTGATTCTTGGCCGGCACCTCAAGAGGAGAACCAGGCGGAGCATGTTCCAGCACATACTGAAGATCGGCATCCGCGCCTTGATAATCCAGCACATCGAAGCGGGCACGAGCCAAAGCAAGGCGCCAGCCCAGAAACTCCCGCTTTAGTTCCACCGCCCGTTTATAGGATTCTAGCGATTCTTCCAAGTGATCGATCTTGCGGAGCTCCTGCGCCAGTCGCCAGTGGGCCAGTGGATTCTTGGCGTCAACCTGCGCGATGGAACGAAGCTCAACAATCGCCTCCGCGTCCTGTCCCCACCGAACCAACAGCGCCCACTTCGCCCAGCGGACGTCCAGCGCAGCAGGATCCGCCGCAAGGACTTGATCGTAGACTTGAATCGCTTCCTGTGGGTCACGCAACGTGGAGAGGATGTCCCCTCGTAACTTTTGGAGGGAACGTGCGAGTGGGTGCTCATGAATCCCTTGCTCAAGCAATTCAAGTGCGGACGTCACCGCCCCACTCTCCCAGGCCACCTTGGCCTGCTCGAGCACCTGCTCAACCGGCGCCCTTCGTCCATCATCTGCGATGGCGCAGGGAGCAGCGACCACAACAAACACGAGTACTCTCACCACACGAATGACTTCAGCGTAGAGCTGTTGTCGTTTCCAAAATTCTCTCCTAGCAGATACTACGGTCATATGGTCGCTCTGTACTCCTCTGAGTTGTGGAATCACTATACCAAGAAGCAGAATAAATATATCCGGCGAGGCTTTCATCATACCGCCGACAATGAATCGCCTCGTTGTTTCATTCCATTCCTTGACCTCCCTTCATGATCTCGTTAGTCTAGCGCAAGCCAAGTCCTCGACGATAATTCCACTGGAGATACGCCGTGATTTTAGTGACAGGCGGTGCCGGCTATATCGGTTCTCACACCTGTGTTGAGCTGCTTCAGGCAGGACAGGACGTGACCGTCTTCGATAATTTCTGCAACAGCCATCCTGAATCCATCGAGCGGGTACAGCGGATTACGGGAAAGCAGATTCGCATCATCCGCGGCGACATCCGCGATCAAGCGGCATTGGTGACGGCGCTGCAAGACAGTGGCGCGCAAGCTGTGATTCATTTTGCCGGTCTCAAGGCCGTCGGCGAGTCGGTTCAGCAGCCGCTGTCCTATTACGACAATAACGTGGTCGGATCTGTACGTCTGTTGGAGGCGATGGGCATTTGTGGGGTCAAGACATTGGTGTTCAGTTCTTCCGCCACCGTGTATGGTGACCCACAACGGCTGCCGCTGACGGAAGATCATCCGCTTTCAGCAACCAATCCCTACGGACAAACGAAACTGACGGTGGAGCACATCCTGCGTGATGTGCAACGCGGCGACACCTCATGGCGTATCGGCATTCTCCGATACTTCAATCCGGTCGGCGCGCACAAGAGCGGACTCATCGGTGAGGATCCGCAAGGCCCGCCGAATAACCTCTTGCCGTTCGTGGCGCAGGTGGCAGTCGGCCGCCGCCCGCACCTGAATGTATTTGGTAACGACTACCCCACGAAAGACGGGACCGGCGTGCGCGATTACATCCACGTTGTGGACCTCGCCATCGGGCACCTCAAGGCGCTGGAAGCACTTGAGCGGGCGACGCACCAGACGGACTGCCTCACGGTCAACCTTGGAACCGGAACAGGATACAGTGTGCTGGAAATAGTGCAGGCCTTTGAGCAAGCCAGCGGCAAGCCGGTGCCGTACAAGCTCGCGCCTCGCCGACCTGGTGATGTCGCAGCCTGTTACGCCGATCCCAACCAGGCGGCTTCCCTTCTTGGCTGGCAAGCGACGTGGAGCCTTGCTGACATGTGTGCCGATACGTGGAAATGGCAGAGCCTCAATCCGCACGGGTACAAACCTTCTCCGTAAACGACTTCCGGGGAAGCCCGGTCGTCGTGCCGAGCGTGGGTGCCGTGCTACACTGCCTCTGCGATGTTCGATGTCATTCTCTACCAACCGGAAATTCCACCGAACACCGGCAATATCATTCGTCTCTGCGCCAATAGTGGTGTGCGCCTGCACCTGGTAAAGCCTCTTGGGTTTTCGCTCGACGATAAACAGCTGCTACGGGCCGGGTTGGACTATCACGAGTTCGCGACCCTCAGCGTCTATGAGAATTGGGCCGAGTGTGCCGAACGATTCAACAATCGCCGCCTCTTTGCCCTCTCCACGAAGAATACTCAGCGATACGATCGCATCACCTATGCTCAAGATGATGCATTTTTATTCGGTCCGGAAACCCGTGGACTCCCGACCGACTTACTGGACACATTCTCAGCGGAACGACGGATTCGTCTCCCCATGCGCCCGGCGAATCGCAGTCTGAACCTTTCGAACGCGGTCGCGATCATTGTCTACGAGGCATGGCGACAGCTAGGCTTTGAGAACGGCCAATGACATTCCGTCTATGAGCAGAATATGGCTTCAGCCTTCTCTCATGCGTTCGTAGCCGTTACTCTTGGAAAGACGGTACCGCATGACGCAATCACGTGGCCGGTCCTCCTGACGGGTGCAGTTTGTTCGATTGTACCGGACCTCGACGTGATCGGATTTGCTTTCGGCATTCAGTACGGGGACCTCTGGGGTCATCGTGGCATGACCCATTCGCTCTTCTTTGCCGGTCTGCTTAGTGCAGCTCTCGTGGCAGCGTTCTATCGAGATCGAGTGAGGGGAGCACAGCTGTGGATCTTTGCGTATGTCTTTCTCTGCACCGCATCACATGGCGTCCTCGACGCGCTGACGGACGGAGGGCTTGGCATCGCCTTCTTCTCTCCATTTGATCCCACTCGCTATTTCTTCCCATTTCGACCAGTCGCAGTCTCGCCGATCGGCATCGGCAACTTCTTCAGTACCGATGCGCTGCGTATTCTCGCCAGCGAAATTCAGTGGATCTGGCTTCCGACTCTTGGGATGCTGATGATTCGTCGCATGCTTCAACACCTCTGGTCGACCGCGCCAAGGGCGAATAGTCCTACACGAGACCAGTAGCCTGACAGGCAGACCAGGGCGAAAACTCGTTGGTCCGTTCTGGAAGGACAACTACCCACGCGCAGTTCCCCATCGGCGATGCAGAAATCGTTCAACCGGCGCGAAGAGCGTTTTGTCCACTGCGAGGCCGATCATGACGATGACCAGCATGACCCCGATCACCTGATCCATCGCACTCAGCTCTCGCCCGTAATGTAACAGATGCCCGAGGCCGAATCCCGTCAGAATCGTCACGTAGATTTCCGCCGCCATCAATGATCGCCACGCAAAGGCCCAGCCCTGCTTCATGCCGCTTAAGAGAAAAGGAAGAGCCGCCGGGAGAATCACGTGAGTCCAGGTATGGAAGCCTGATGACCCCATACTGCGGGCTGCGCGGCTGTAGATCGGGGGAATCGTCCGCACACCGGTATCCGTCGCGATGATCAGCGACCACAAGGTTCCCATCACCACGACAAACAGCATGGCAGATTCCGTTTGCCCGAACCAAAGCAGCGCCAGGGGAACCCAGCAGACACTCGGAAGCGTCTGAAGACCCAAGGCAAGCACGCCGATCGTGTCTTGAGACCATCTGAAGGACGCAGTCAGAAGACCTAATGGGAGGCCGATGAGAATGCCCAGCCCATATCCGATGAGAAGGCGCTGCACCGTCACGAGTGTGGCCTCCCACAGAGTGCCATCTTCAAGAGCGGACCAGAGGTAGATGAAGACATTGGACGGAGATGGCAGGAGCAGCGGTGACCAGATCTGGGCGTTGACGGCGAGCTGCCAGAGACCGATCAAACAAGCAAAAAAGAGCGACGCGATGGCCCAACGAGCAATCATCCGGCAACCTCATTTTGAACGTAGCCCTTCAGCACACGGGTGATTTCCGTGGAGTACCGAGCAAGGTCCACGCTGTTGATATCACGCGGGCGAGGGAGTGGGATGGAGAATTCTTCTCTGATTCGCCCGGGATTGGGTGAAAACAGGATGACTCGATCGCCCAGACAAACGGCTTCACGCACGTTATGCGTGACGAAAACAATGGTTTTCCGGTGCTGGCTCCAGATGCGCTGGATATCACCATAGAGCTGTTCCCTCGTCAGTGCGTCCAGCGCGCCAAACGGCTCATCCATCAACAGCACACTGGGATTCGGCGCCAGCGATCGAGCGAGCGCCACACGCTGCCTCATACCACCTGAAAGCTCATGCACGTTGGAATGCATGAAGCGCTTCAGACCCACGAGTTCCAAAAAGTATTCGGCCTTTTCCCGACGCTCCGATGCACTGAGCCCTTTGACGAGTTTCAGACCGAACAGGACATTTCCCAGCACCGTGAGCCAGGGAAACAGCGCCGCCTCCTGAAACATCATCAATCGATGTGGTCCAGGCCCGCTGATCGTCTGGCCATCGGCTTGCACAGTCCCACGATCCGCCCGGTCGAGGCCCGCGATCAGGTTCAATAAGGTCGATTTGCCGCATCCGCTCGGACCGACTAGACAGACGAACTCTCCTTCGGCAATGCGAAGGGTCACATCGTCAAGCGCCTGAACATGCAGCGAGCTAGTCCGAAACCACTTCGAGACATGTTCCAGCACCAGCTTCGTTGGAACAGTATCCGTAGCAGAAACCTGACTCTCCATCTCACGGAAGCCTTTTGATGAGTCGCGCCAAATCCGGCGTTGTGCGCATGAACCCCGCACGCTGCGCGTTGCTCACGAACTGCTGAAACTCCTCGATCGACACGTCTGGGCGCAACATGATCCGTTTCCATGCCTGAGCAATCAACTCCGCTGAAACTTTGGCTTGTGTTTCTACCAACAACTCTTCCAGAACCATCTTCTTCGCCTCCTCGGGATGCGCGAGGATCCAGTCCGTGAGTTCACGGTGAGCCTGGACAAACTTTTTCGTCAATTCAGACTTCCCCTTCACGAATTTCACCCCTGACACAAGCACCGTGACGCTGTCCTTTGATTGTTCGAGCAGCACCTTGCCTCCGCCTTCCCGTTCAAGACGGGACACCCAGGGCTCGACTGTCCAAACCGCATCAAGCTTTCGCTGTTGGAACAACGAGATTTGATCAGGATTCGGCGTCGGAACGATGAAGGCCTCCCCACCGGTTTGGGTGATCTTCAATCCACCGTTGGCCAGCCAGGCGCGGCAGGCAATATCTTGGGTATTGCCGAGCTGTGGAGTCGCGATGGTTTTCCCACGGAAATCTGTCGGCTGTTTGAGTTGGGAATCCGCCTGGACCACCAACGCCGCGCCTCCCGCCGCAGCACCGGCAAGGAGTCGAATCTCCTCTCCGTTCGATTTCGCGTAGGCGTTCAATGCGGGATTCGGCCCCACATAGGTCAGATCAACCGAACCAGCCAGGATCGCCTCAATGGCACTCGGGCCGGCATTGTAGACATACCACTCGACCTTCACGTCTTTCCCCAGCCGCTCCTCGAACCATCCATGTCTGGTCCGTGAGAGATGATGCGCAACCAGACCTTGCACATGGGTCACGTTCGGGAAATGGCCGACACGAATGGTCTCTGCCATGGCTGAGGGAACGACAACCCAAAACAGAATGAACCCTATAAGAAATGTACGTGCACGCATTGTGATTGGCCCCCCGTATCTTCTTCAACAGATCCAGAATGGAGTGGCTATACTACACTAATTCGATCATGATTGTGTATAATTATTTTATGTCATGTTAAATTATAAAATATATTGTATTTATATATAGTTATGATTATTAAATATTTTAGAATTTGACACGTAGCAATTATTATTGCTATTAGTGACCATGACGTTTCACGAGCAACCACAGGAAACTGCGTCGGCATTTTCCAATCGCCTCAAAGCGATTCGCACACAACGAGGCCTCTCCCAGGGTGATCTCGCTGCACGAGCAGGCATAACCCGGCAAGCCATCTCAGCTATCGAATCAAATCTCTACCTGCCCACGACGGCTGTTGCCTTGAAACTGGCCTCGGTCTTGGCCTGCCATGTGGAAGACCTCTTCAGCCTTGTCCCAACTGAAGACATCGTTGAAGGCACGTTGATCGGCCACCTCCCCTCAACTGAGACGAACAGTCACCCGGTGCGCGTCAAGGTCTCCTCCGTTGGAAAGCGCACGATCGTACGGCCCGTCACGGACTTGGGCGAACAACTCTCCTTTGCGGTCACTGCCGACGGCTATGTCACCGACACAAACAGGACGCCGTCTGGCAGTACGGTCCATGTGACACTCTCGCGGGATCGCGATGCCATCGAGCAAGAGATTTCCGTGGCCGGTTGTGACCCGGCGATTTTCTTAGTCGGCGAACATTTGCGACGCCACAAAGACCGAACCACCGTCGTCGGCTGGACAATGGGGAGCATGGCGGCTCTCCAATCTCTGCAACGGGGTGAAGTACATGTGGCCGGCATGCATCTGTTCGATCCGGTGACGAGCGAATCAAATCTGCCGTTTCTCAAACGATCACTGAAAGGATCAGGCTACGAGGTGGTGACCTTTGCGACCTGGGAAGAAGGACTCCTCGTTCGTCGAGGTAACCCGCTGTCCATTCGCACAGCCACCGATCTTGTAGAACCGATGGTCACCCTCGTGAATCGCGAAGAGGGCTCTGGGGCAAGATTGCTGCTTGATCAGCGATTACGGGCATCTGGAGTTGAACCGGCGCACGTTCGAGGATATGACCGTATCGTGTCCTCTCATGTTGAAGTGGCCAGAGCGATTGCAGGGCGTCAGGCTGAAGTGGGAATCGCCATTCGGTCTGCAGCCCAACAGTTCAACCTGGATTTCGTCCCGCTCCAGACTGCACGGTATGACCTGGTGGTGCCGAAATCGTATCTCAAGTCCCATCCCACCTTGACGCACCTCTTTGAAACGCTGGCGAGCCGCCCATTCAGGAAAGAAATCGAAGCCCTCGGCGGGTACGACACCAGCGAGACCGGAAAGGTCCGAGCATGGCACGCCTGACGGCAGCGGCCCCACACAGCCGTGAACGGATAGAGCACTCATCGTGAATTGTGCTGCGAATATGAAAGGAACCGTGATGTCGAGCAGAGTATTTTTCTGCAGCCTCTTCAGCGCCGTTCTGCTTCTGACAGGAACG
>JAHBWO010000067.1 GCA_019636945.1 Nitrospira sp.
GATAGGCGGTTGACGGTTACCGTAGGAGTAAAGAAGTGAAAGTCGATCAGCGTATAAGAATTCGGTTGAGAGGATTTGACTACCGTGTATTGGATCAATCGGTAGGCGAAATTGTTGAGACTGTTCGTCGGAGCGGAGCAAAGGTCGTAGGTCCTATTCCTCTCCCTACTCGTATCGAAAAAATTACGGTTCAGCGATCGACGCATGCCGATAAGAAGTCGCGAGAGCAGTTTGAGATGCGAACTCATAAAAGACTGCTCGATATTATGGAGGCGACTCCTGAGACCATGGATTCGTTGATGAAGCTTAATCTTGCAGCTGGAGTGGATGTTGAGATTAAATTGTGAGTGACGGGTTGTTTCTTGTCACACGGCAATTTGGTAATCGCACGGCTTTGAGCGCATAGCATATTGGGGCCATATGACAAACGGACTAATCGGTAAAAAGCTCGGCATGACACAAGTCTTCGATGAAACTCGTCTCACTCCGGTAACGGTGATTGAGGCGGGGCCCTGTCGAGTGGTGACGGTTCGCACGACGGAGCGGGATCGTTATGAGGCCGTCCAGCTTTCTTTTAAGGAAGTAAAGGAAAGCCGTCTTTCAAAGGCAGAGCTTGGGCATTTGAAGAAGAACCAGGCGCCTGCGAGCCATATCTTGCGGGAGTTTAAGAAAGATGGTGATTCGGCCGCTGGGCAGTTAATTACTGTTGGGATGTTTAAAAAGGGTGACTGGGTTGATGTGATCGGTGTGTCAAAGGGGAAAGGGTTTCAGGGGGTCGTCAAGCGGCATCACTATGCAGGTGGTCCTGAATCGCACGGGTCCATGTTTCATCGGGCCCCTGGTTCTATTGGGGCGAGTTCGTTCCCGTCTCGAGTGTGGAAGGGGAAGACGTTGCCGGGGCACATGGGGGCGGAGCGTGTGACTGTTCAGCGATTAAAAGTGGTTGAGTCGCGGTCTGAGGAAAATCTTTTATTCATCCGAGGGGCGGTTCCTGGTGCTGCTAATGGAATCGTTGTCGTTCGAAAATCGAAGAAGAGCTAGTATGCCTACGATCGATTTGGTTGATTTGAAAAAGAAGAAGCTTGGCACGGTTGAATTGTCCGCCCAAGTATTTGGTTGTGAACCTCGAGCCGCGCTCGTCCATGAGGCCGTTGTCATGCAGCGTGCGTGTGAGCGTCGTGGGACTGCATCCACTTTGCGCCGTGGTGAGGTGAGTGGATCCGGTAAGAAGCCATGGAAACAAAAGCATACCGGCCGTGCGAGGGCTGGTTCGCTTCGATCTCCGGTCTGGCGTCATGGTGGTAGTGTGTTTGGGCCAAAGCCGAGAAGCTACGCCTACTCGATGCCGAAGAAAAAGTATCGTGCTGCTCTTCAAAGTGCCTTGTCTGCAAAGGTGGCAGCTGGAAATTTGTTTGTCGTCGCCGATATTTCACTGGAGCAGCCCAAGACCAAGTTTCTGGCGCTGGCATTGACTGGCTTTGGTGGAGGTGCGGAGGTGCTCTTGATTGTGGGGAAGGGTCAGTCCGGCATCATTCAGGCCGCAGGGAATTTGCCGTCCGTGAAGGTGCTCGGTGCGGATCAACTGAATGTCTATGACGTTGTTCGTGCTCAAGTTGTTGTGGTTTCTGAGCATGAATTAGTTGCGATAAACGAGGTCTGGTCATGAATGTCGGTATGCACTGGATACTGGTTCAACCGTTGTTGACGGAAAAGATTACAGGACTTCGTGAAAAAAGCAACACGGTTGGCTTCGTGGTTCATCCTGAGGCAAATCGTGTCCAGGTGAAGCAGGCAGTCGAATCGTTGTTGAAGGTCAAGGTTGAGAAAGTGAATTTAATGAACGTGCGCGGGAAAATGAAGCGTCTTGGCCGATTCGCTGGTAGGCGTTCGGACTGGAAGAAGGCATTTGTCACACTCAAGGAAGGCGAGAAGCTTGAGATGTACGAAAGTGCTTAGTCGGTGTCCGTTTCGCTGGTAGTTATTTGAAGGTGAAAATCTAGGAGTCGTCTTCATGGGAATAAAAGTGTATCGTCCCACCTCCCCTGGTCGTCGGGGGATGACCGCAGTGGGAACAGAAGAATTGACCAGTAAGAGACCTGAAAAGTCATTGACCTCTTTTCATCTGCGAACCGGCGGGCGAAATAATGATGGGCGGACGACTGTTCGGTTCCGTGGAGCTGGCCACAAGCGACTCTATCGAATTATTGATTTTCGTCGAGATAAAGTAGGTGTGTCGGCGAAAGTCACTGCAATAGAGTATGATCCGAATCGCTCTGCAAGGATCGCTCTCTTGAAGTACCGAGATGGAGAAAAGCGTTATATTTTAGCCCCAGTTGGGCTTGCCATTAATGATGAAGTGCAATCAGGTCCACAGGCGGAAATTAGACCCGGGAATGCCTTACCGTTGGTGAATATGCCGCTCGGCACCACGATTCATAACATTGAGCTCAAGGCTGGTAAGGGTGGTCAACTCATACGGAGCGCCGGAGGGTTCGCACAGGTTATGGGCCGTGATGGTGAATATGTACAGGTCCGACTCAAGTCTGGAGAGATGCGAAGAGTTTTGGGTCACTGTATGGCTACTGTTGGGCAAGTTGGGAATGTGGATCATGAAAATATCAGTGTAGGGAAGGCGGGTAGAAACCGTTGGAAAGGAAAAAGGCCACATGTTCGAGGCGTGGTCATGAATCCTGTTGACCACCCACATGGCGGTGGAGAAGGGAAATCCGGGCAAGGTAATCCACATCCCGTTTCTCCATGGGGGCTTCCCACTAAGGGCTATAAGACGAGACAAAATAAGAAGACCGATAAGTTCATAATTGCCCGACGTAAGTCAGGAGTGCGCAATGCCTAGATCAGTTAGTAAGGGGGCGTTTGTTGACGGCCATCTTCTAAAAAAAGTCGAGCAGATGAATCAGACGAAGGATCGAAAGCTGATCAAGACATGGTCAAGGCGATCGACTGTGGTGCCTGATATGATCGGGCATACGTTTGCGGTGCATAATGGAAAGAAATTCATTCCGGTTTTTGTTACCGAGAATATGGTTGGGCATAAACTCGGTGAATTTGCGCCAACTCGTTTTTTCAAGGGCCACGGTCAAGCAAAGACTGAGAAGGCCGTTGCCCTGAAGTAGGCTCTGGGGCGGGTGTGATCGGTGTGTCGGGTGATGGACTCTGACTATTTGACTTCGGAACGCTGAAGGGTGACGGGATTGTACGATGAGTGAAGCACATGCCATTCTAAGGTTTGTCCGTGTTGCGCCACGAAAGGCTAAGCCGGTAATAGATATGATTCGTGGCCAGCAAGTCCCGATGGCGCTGGCCATGCTGAAGCATACTCCTCGTCACGCGGCACGCGTGGTTGAGAAGCTTCTGCGCTCTGCTGTGGCTAATGCGGAATTGAAGGAGTTGGGTGATAGTGAGTCGATGGTGGTCTCAAGGGCTTTTGTTAACTGTGGGCCTACGTACAAGCGTGTGAGGGCTAGGTCTATGGGGAGAGCCAACGCGATTCAGAAGCGCACCAGTCATATTACGGTCGCGGTCGCGGCATCCGATAGTCGGGGGCAAAGGAAGTAGGCTGATTTTAATTTATTGAGGCATAGCGAGTATGGGTCAGAAAACACATCCAATTGGTTATCGGCTTGGCTATAACTACACCTGGAGCTCTCGTTGGTACGCTGGGAAAGATTATGCCAAGTTGCTTCATCAAGACGTGAAAATTAGAAAGGTCGTGAAGGCTCGGCTTTATCATGCGGGGGTTGCAAAGGTAGAAATCGAGCGTTCAGGCGACCAAACGAGAGTTATTATCCATACTGCTCGACCCGGCATCATCATTGGTCGAAAAGGTGCGGAGGTCGATAAGCTGAAGGCCGATCTTGAGAAGCAGTACGGTGGGCAGGTTTACGTTACAGTAAAAGAAATCAAAAAGCCGGAACTTGATGCGCAGCTAGTCAGTGAAAATGTCGCGACGCAGCTCGAAAAACGAGTCGCATTCCGGAGGGCGATGAAGCGCAGCGTGCAGTCGGCGCTGCGGCTCGGAGCGCAAGGGATTAAGATCATGGTGGCTGGGCGCTTGGGTGGCGCTGAAATCGCCAGAACTGAGTGGTATCGGGAAGGGCGGGTGCCTCTACATACGCTTCGTGCTGAAATTGATTATGGCTTTGCGGAAGCCCACACAACCATGGGACAGATCGGGGTGAAGACGTGGATCTATAAAGGCGAGCTTCTTCCAGTACAACCCATGAAAGCGGAGTCAACTTTGGATAGACGATTTGGGTGAGGAGATTGAGCTGTGTTAGCCCCTAAGAAAGTCAAATTTAGAAAGATGCAAAAAGGCCGCATGAATGGGAAGGCCTATCGTGGCGGTCAGATTACCCTTGGTGAATTTGGACTCAAGGCGTTGGAGCCTGGATGGGTGACGAGCCGTCAAATCGAGGCTGCACGTATTGCTATTACGCGATATGTGAAGCGAGGTGGGCAGGTTTGGACCAGAATTTTTCCGGACAAGCCCATTACAAAAAAGCCGGCTGAAACTCGAATGGGAAAAGGGAAAGGGAATCCAGAGTACTGGGTGGCGGTCGTGAAGCCGGGTCGCATCTTGTACGAAATGGATGGAGTTACCCAGGAGACTGCCAAGGAGGCATTCCGGCTCGCCTCCCACAAGTTGCCGGTCGCGACGAAGTTAGTCGTCCGCGGTGAGTTTGGGTAAAAGGCAACAGGTCAACTTGGGATGGGAGTTGGAGAGCTGATATGGCACTAGATGTGAAAGATCTGAGAGGGATGGCTGCGGGTGAGCTCCAAGAGAAGGAGCAGCAGCTTGTACAGGAACTGTTTACCCTCCGTTTTCAGTTCGGGACGGGTCGCCTTGAGAATCCAATGCAAATTCGAAAGACGAAGCGTGATATCGCGCGAGTGAAGACCATCCTTAATCAGGTTCGGAGCCAAACGGACGAGTCGAAAAGGTAAGGAATGCTATGACTGAGGTGGTAAAGCGGCGTCATTGGTACGGTGATGTCGTTAGTAACAAGATGCAGAAGACCGTTGTCGTTGTGGTGTCTCGATCCGTTGTTCATCCTGTCTACAAGAAAGTCCTTAGGCGGGTGACGCGGTTAAAGGCTCATGATGAAAGTGGCATGTGTAAGATCGGCGATCGGGTGAAGCTGGTTCAAACCCGTCCGTTGAGCAAAGAAAAGAACTGGCGGGTCGTTCAGGTTATGGAAAAAGGGCAACCTGAAAAATAGAAACGTTCTTTTGACGCCGTTCGACATTTGAGATTCGTAGGAATATATCAATGATTCAGAACTATACATACATGGACGTAGCGGATAACTCCGGGGCCAAACAAGCCATGTGCTTTCATGTCTTCGGGGGGACGCGTCGTCGCTATGCGTCCTTGGGCGATGTCGTTGTGGTGGCTGTTAAAGAGGCGATCCCTCAGGCGAGTGTGAAGAAGGGAGATGTGAGCCGCGCAGTTATTGTGCGAACCACAAAGGAAGTTCGTCGAGAGGACGGCTCTTATATAAAGTTTGATCGTAACGCATGCGTTCTTATTAATAAGGACGGGGAGCCAATTGGCACACGTATCTTTGGTCCCGTCGCACGAGAACTGCGTTGGAAGAAATTCATGAAGATTATCTCATTGGCACCAGAAGTTTTATAGCGTCGAACGAGCGAGGGGCGTTGTGCAAGTACTCTCAAAAAGCAGAATTAGAAAAGGCGATACAGTGGTTGTCATTTCCGGTCGTGAGCGTGGTAAGACAGGGAAGGTCATGTCGGTAGACCTTCGGGCGGGAAAAGTGGTCGTGGAAAAGCTGAATATCATTAAACGACACACTAAACCTAATCAGAAGGCAAAGCAGGGCGGTATCTTGGAGAGAGAGGCGCCGCTTCAAATTTCTAATGTGATGTTTTTCTGTCCGGTCACGCAGAAGCCGACGCGGGTAGGGATACGAACTCAAGCCGATGGGCGACGAGTGCGCTTCAGCAAGAAATCTAACGAGATTCTGGAATAGGGTTGGCAATGGCTAAGGAACCAAAAAGCAAAGCGACAAGTAAAGCCACTGAGCGAAAATCAGCAAAGAAAGAGGCGCCCCAGCTTGATCAGGGAAGTGCCGAGTCCAAGTTTCGGCCAAGACTTCGGGATGTCTATGAGCAGCAAGTCGTGCCAGCTTTAATGAAAGAGTTCGGCTATAAGAACGTCATGCAGGTTCCCAAGCTTGAGCGGGTTGTATTGAACGTCGGCATGGGTGAGGCAATCCAAAATGTAAAGCTTCTGGAAAGTGCTGTGACTGAATTAGGCATGATTACGGGGCAGAAGCCAGTTGTGACGCGCGCAAAAAAGGCCATTGCCGGATTCAAGCTTAGACAGGGTCTACCAATCGGAGCAAAGGTTACGCTCCGTAGTCGACGGATGTACGAGTTTTTTGATCGATTGGTGACGTTAGCGCTTCCTCGGATACGAGATTTTCGAGGCATATCCCCGAAGGCATTTGATGGTCGTGGGAATTATACCCTCGGCCTGAAGGAACAGCTGATCTTCCCGGAGATTAAGTATGACGAGGTGGCGTCAATACACGGTATGGATATCACAGTTGTCACCACCGCAAAAACGAACGATGAAGGAAAAGCTTTGTTGAAGCATCTCGGGATGCCGTTCAGGACATAAGAAACGGTAGAAGCCTCAGATGTTGGTTGGACGGAAGGAGTTCCTGTGTCACGTTTAGCATTGAGAAATAAGGCTGCGGCGAAACCAAAGTTTTCAACGCGCGAGTATCATCGATGCGGTGTGTGTGGGAGGGTGCGTGGGTATTTGCGTCGGTTTAGAATGTGTCGAATCTGCTTTCGCATATTGACGCTCAAGGGGGAAATTCCCGGAGTGAGAAAGTCAAGCTGGTAGCCAAAATTCATGGGTAGATAGCAGTCAACAAAAGCATAGCACTGAGGGGTAGAAGGACATAGCATGGTTACCGACCCAATCGGCGATCTTCTGGTTAGATTAAAAAATGGCGCCCAACGGCGTTTTGAAACCGTAACGGTTCCAACCTCAAAGCTCAAACGAGCGATCCTTGAGATTTTGAAGCGGGAGGGTTACGTTGAGGGGATTGAAGACAGCACAGAGGATGGACATCCCGTTCTACATGTGCGCCTTCGCTATCTTGGGGAAGGACAGCCAATGATCACCGGGCTTGAGCGTGTCAGCAAGCCGGGCCGTCGGGTATATGTTGGCAGTCAGGATATTCGAAAAGTTCGAAATGGGATTGGTGTATCTATCCTTTCGACATCCAAGGGAATCATGACGGATCAAGAATCTCGCAAAAGTCATCTCGGGGGCGAGGTTCTCTGCTCGGTGTGGTAAAGATATCGGTTGTTCTGACCTCGGGTGAAGGGTGTAGGAAATCATGTCGCGTATTGGGAAAAAGCCGATCACCATTCCAGCTGGAGTGGAAGTAAAAGCTGTCGGGTCAACTGTGACGGTGAAGGGTCCCTTGGGGAAATTAGAATGGCCGATGGCGCAGGGGCTTGATGTGGCCATTAAGGACGGCCAGGTTCTTATCGGGCGATCCAGTGATGATCGTAAGATAAGAGCCTTGCACGGTCTCACTCGTGCTGAGTTGAGCAACATGGTTCAGGGTGTGACGAAGGGATATGAGCGATCCCTGGAGATTACCGGTGTTGGCTACAAGACGCAACTTCAGGGGCGAACCTTGAGCTTTAATGTCGGGTATATCAATCCGGTTCTCTATCAAGTCCCAACCGGGATTGATGTCAAGGTTGATAAACAAACTCTCATCAATGTCAAAGGGGTCGATAAGCGATTGGTTGGTCAGGTTGCGGCTGATCTACGAGCCATTAAACCCCCGGATGTGTACAAGCAAAAGGGCGTTCGTTATGCTGGCGAGACCTTGCGCAAAAAAGAAGGCAAAACTGGGAAGTAGGAACTGACAATGAATGCTGCAGATAAATTTCGACAGCTGGAACGGCGGCGCAAGCGTGTGCGCCAGGCAATCCTTGGTACAACTGACCGTCCTCGTCTGAATGTTTTTAGGAGCACGGCTCATATCTATGCGCAGGTAATCGATGATATTCGGGGAACCACTCTTGCTGCGGCGTCATCTCTTGATAAGTCAATCCGCACCACGGTCAAATCGACCGGTGGAATTGAGGCCGCCAAGGCGGTCGGGAAGTTGATTGCTGATCGAGCGAAAGCCGTGAAGGTGACGGCGGTCGTCTTTGATCGAGGTGGTCGAATGTACCACGGCCGCATCAAGGCATTGGCTGACGCATCTCGTGAGGGCGGCCTGAAATTTTAGATGAAGACCCTGGGTGGCATGGGCAAGTAGGGTCGGTGGTAATTCTCTATTCCAGAATTTAACTGAACGTTGGACTGAGGGGTGAGAGCGTGCGAGTCAATCCCGATGAACTAAGTCTAAAAGATAAAGTGGTGTTTATCAACCGAGTAGCAAAAGTTGTCAAAGGTGGAAAACGATTTAATTTTTGCGCGCTCGTGGTTGTCGGTGACGGGCATGGATGGGTTGGGATTGGTAAGGGTAAGGCTGCTGAGGTGCCTGTTGCGATTTCAAAGGCCGTGGAGCAGGCCAAGAAGCATCTTGTCCATGTTCCACTCAAGGGTGGGACGATTCCGCATGAAGTTCATGGGCTCTTTGGCGCTGAGCATGTGCTCTTAAAGCCGGCTGTCGATGGGACGGGAATTATTGCGGGAGGAGCGGTTCGTGCGGTGGTGGAATTGGTTGGTGCTCACAATGTTATTGCGAAGACCTTGGGGCGTGGGAATCCGTTCAATGCGGTTCGTGCTACACTCGATGGCCTCACTCAACTGAGAAATATAGAGGATGTGCTTCGTCACCGTCGGCAGTCGGCGGTTGAAGGGCATGAAAGGGCGACGGTCTAATGGGAACGACAGCGGCAAAAAAAAAGGCAGCCCCTGAGGGGCAACGTGTTCAGGTGACGTTACGGCGCAGTCCGATTGGTACACCACAAAGTCATAGGCTTGTTCTGCGTGGATTAGGCCTCCGGCATATCCGTCAGACGGTGATACGTCCAGACACGCCCCAAGTTCAAGGGATGATTCGAAAAGTTGGCTATCTGCTCGAGGTTGGACGTCCATGAATCTTCATAATTTGGCCCCAGCACCAGGATCAAAAAAACGTCGAAAACGGATTGGGCGAGGACCGGGTTCTGGTCATGGAAAGACCGCGACCAAAGGACATAAGGGAATATTGGCACGGTCTGGTGGAGGGAAACGCCCTGGGTTTGAGGGTGGCCAAATGCCATTGGTTAGGAGGCTGCCCAAGTTTGGTTTCGCAAATCCCTCACGGATTGAGTATTCCGTTGTCAATTTGAAGAGCTTTGAGCAGTGGGCGGGGGAGGGGATGGTTACTCCTCAGGCGATGGTTGATGCTGGGCTGATCAAGCGGAAACGGTTGCCGATCAAAATCCTCGGCGTTGGTGAGTTGAAGAAGCCATTGGTCGTTCAGGCGCACAAGTTCAGTAAATCGGCAGAAGCGAAGATTCAAGCGGCTGGCGGGAGAGTTGAGGTTATCGGCGGTGCTTGAACGTCTTCTGACTAGTTTTCAGAATATCTTTAAGATCCCCGAGCTGCGTACTCGAGTTTTGTTCACGCTCGGTATGTTGGTAGTGTATCGGATTGGATCACACATCCCAACGCCCGGGATCAACGGTGAAGCTCTCTCCGACTTCCTCCAAAAGCAAGGAGGATCATTACTTGGGTTCCTTGATATTTTTTCTGGTGGGTCGCTGTCTCGGTTGACGATCTTTGCGCTCGGTATCATGCCGTATATCAGCGCATCGATTATTCTTCAGTTACTCACGGTCGTCATCCCTCATTTAACGAAGCTCGCTAAAGAAGGGGAACGGGGCCGTAAGAAAATTATTCAATATACACGATTCGGGACGATCGGCATTGCATTAATTCAGGGGTTTGGGATTGCCATCGGACTTGAGCAGATGAATCAGGGGGCCTTCGTCCTGAACGCAGGCTGGGGTTTCCGTCTGATGACCGTGATTACCCTCACCGCTGGTACGGGATTTTTGATGTGGTTGGGTGAGCAAATCACCGAGCGGGGGATTGGCAACGGCATATCCTTGATCATTTTTGCTGGGATCGTGGCGCGTTTACCTGCGGCAGTGGCTCAGACTTACAATCTCTACGAAATCGGTCAGCTCAATGCATTTTTGCTTGTTGGCTTGGCGCTCTTGATGGTTGCCGTGGTTGCTGCGATTGTGTTTCTGGAAAGTGGTCGCAGGAAAATACCTGTCCAATATGCAAAGCGTGTAATCGGGCGACGTGTATATGGGGGCCAAAGTACGCACATTCCTCTGAAGATCAACACTGCGGGTGTGATTCCTCCAATATTTGCCTCGTCGATCATAGCCTTTCCTGCAACGATCGCAGGTTTTTTCGAGACGCCTTGGGTTCAAGCCATTGGAGCTCAGTTGGCACCGGGATCACTTCTATACACGCTGATGTACGTTGGCTTGATCGTGTTCTTCTGTTTTTTCTATACCGCAGTTGTTCTCAATCCGGTCGACATGGCCGATAACATGAAAAAGTATGGTGGATTTATTCCAGGTATTCGGCCAGGTCAACGAACCTCGGACTATATCTATAGCGTATTGACGAAAATTACCTTTGCGGGAGCCATGTATCTCGCCATTGTGTGCGTGATCCCGGAGCTTTTAATCTATAAGCTGAACGTGCCGTTTTATTTTGGTGGTACGTCGCTGCTGATTGTTATTGGGGTTGGTTTGGATACAGCCCAACAAATTGAGTCTCATATGCTCATGCGAAATTACGAGGGATTTCTTGGAAAGGGCATGGCTCCACTCAGAGGGAGAAGTAGTTAGTTATGCGGGTAGTCTTTCTTGGGGCTCCCGGCGTTGGTAAGGGTACACAGGCAGATAAAGTCGTAGCCCAGTATCACATCGCCAAGATTTCGACAGGGGATTTGCTCAGAGCAGCAGTTCGCAATAAAACCACGCTTGGATTGGAAGCTAAAGAGCACATGGATCAGGGCCGGCTCGTTCCCGATTCAGTGGTTATCGGATTGGTCAAGGAAAAACTGACAGAATTAGCACAGTCGAAGAAGTTCATCCTTGATGGCTTTCCAAGAACCGTTCCTCAGGCAGAAGCGCTCGCAGCTGTTTTGGATGGCCAGGAAATCAAGCTTGATCGGGTCATTAACTTTAGAGTTTCGAGGGATGAGATCATTAAGCGATTGAGTGGACGGCGAAGTTGTCAAAAGTGTCAAGCCACTTATCATGTCGATTTTGCTCCATCAAAGAGCGGCACGGCTTGCGAACGCTGTGGTGAGCCGTTAGTTCAGCGAAGTGACGATCAGCGGGAGGCAGTTGAGACACGTCTCAAGGTGTATGAAGAGCAGACTGCCCCATTGATCCATTTTTATGAGCAGCGGCAATTGTTGTCTCATCTGAATGGCGCTGAACCAGTCGAGGTGGTCTATCAAGAGCTTGTACGCACCCTGTCGGCATACCAGACGGCATGATCATTCTGAAAACGCCAGCCGAAATCGAAGTTATGGCGGCGGCTTCCCGAGTGGTTGCTCAGGCGTTGGAGATCGTGAAGGAGGCTGTTCGGTCTGGTGTTAGTACAGACGAACTCGATTTGATCGCTGAAAGGGAAATTAGAGCGCGCGGTGCAATCCCAGCATTTAAAGGGTATAGGAACTACCCGAAAACGCTCTGTGCCTCTATTAACGAACAGGTTGTTCATGGGATTCCATCGAAACGTAAGTTGAAGGATGGAGATATCATCGGGTTGGATCTTGGAGCGATTGTTGGGGGATTCTACGGCGATTCGGCTGTGACGGTTGCAGTTGGTCGAATCGCGGAAGAAACAGAGAAGTTGGTACAGGTGACAAGGGAAGCGCTTTACCTTGGGATCAGGCAAGCGGTTGTTGGGAATCGGTTGACGGATATCTCACACGCAGTGCAGGCCCATGTAGAGGCCGCTGGGTTTTCAGTCGTCACGGAGTTTGTAGGCCACGGCATTGGGAGGCAATTACACGAAGAGCCTCAAGTCCCTAACTACGGGAAGCCTGGACAAGGGCCTCGACTACAGTCGGGGATGGTTTTGGCGATTGAACCAATGGTGAATATGGGGCGGAGTGCTGTTCGTGTTCTTGATGATCGGTGGACGGCGGTCACTGTGGATGGGAGCTTATCCGCACACTTTGAACATACCATTGCCATACAGCCAACGGGCGCACCTCATATCTTGAGTGAGTTGGAGAAGCGTTAGACTACCGTTAGTTAGCAAGAGGGTACAGCCACCGATATGGCAAAAGAAGATATCATTGAGGTTCAAGGTTCAGTTGCCGAGACGCTTCCCAATGCTATGTTCCGCGTCAAACTTGAAAATGGCCACATCATATTGGCTCATATCTCTGGGAAAATGCGTATGCATTTCATTCGCATTTTGCCAGGTGATAAGGTCACGGTGGAGATGTCTCCGTACGATTTGACCAGAGGTCGAATCACCTATCGATTTAAGTAACGGGAGTTGAGGATTGCCATGAAGGTCAAGTCGTCAGTGAAGCCTATTTGCGCGAAGTGCAAGGTCGTTCGCCGTCGTGGTGTCGTCCGGATTCTCTGTAAGAATCCGCGACATAAGCAGCGCCAAGGATAGCCATGGAGTGGTGGCATGGGTGATGCCGAGTTCTGAACATGTAGAGTCAGGAGAGCGGTGCAGCTGGCTCGTACCTGATGCTCGTATCTGGAGGAAGAATGGCACGTATTGCTGGTGTCGATTTACCAAGAAATAAACGAACGGACATCGGGTTGACGTATATCTACGGAATTGGGCGAGCCTCGGCTCAGCAGATTCTCGCTGAGGCCTGTGTTGATGGTGCCGTTCGTATTAAAGATTTAAGCGAAGACAAGATTGTAAAATTACGTGAAATTATTGAACGTGATTACCGAGTCGAAGGCGATCTTCGGAAAGAGGTGTCACTCAATATCAAGCGTCTGGTAGACTCCGGCACGTATCGGGGGCTCCGGCATCGAAAAGGATTGCCTGTTCGAGGTCAGCGGACAAAAACAAATGCAAGAACCCGTAAAGGACGTCGTGCCGGGGTAAGTAGCAAGCCAAGGCCGACCGCAGTCAAGCCAGGGGCCCGTCCGTAGTCTACTCCACTATCGAGAGGAGCAAGTATGAGTGTGAAAAAAGGCAAGAAGAAAGAGCGCCGGATCGTTCAGAGTGGAGTGGCTCACGTTCAGGCGTCTTTCAATAATACCATTGTGACCATCACGGACATGAGCGGTAATACGGTGGTCTGGGCAAGTGCCGGGAATCAAGGGTTTAAAGGTTCACGCAAGAGTACACCCTTTGCTGCTCAGCGCGCTGGAGAGGCTGCAGCGAGAAAAGCAATGGAAAGTGGAATGCGGCAGATTGATGTGTACGTGAATGGGCCTGGATCGGGACGAGAGTCGGCGATTCGGTCTCTGCAGGGAGCAGGGTTGCGGATCAATCTGATTCGTGATGTCACGCCGATTCCACATAATGGGTGCCGTCCACCCAAGCGACGTCGAGTCTAATTCATGCGAGCGAATGAGTCGTAGAGGTTCGGGGTTTCATGTGACGGGATAGTCAACGACTCGGGCAGCTCTTTTCCGAGGAGGCATCAGTGGCAAAGTATCGTGGTCCTGTCTGTCGGTTGTGTCGGCGCGAAGGTGAAAAGCTCTTTTTGAAGGGCACGCGCTGCATGACGGAAAAATGTGCGATCGAACGCCGGAGCTATCCCCCTGGGCAACATGGACAGGGGCGCCAAAGGACATCCGACTATAGCCTGCAGCTTCGTGAGAAGCAAAAGCTCCGTCGGATTTATGGCCTTCAGGAGTGTCAGTTTCGGGGGGTATTCGAACGTGCCGAACGGCAGACTGGAGTCACGGGAGATGCGCTATTGCGTCTTCTTGAATGTCGTTTGGACAATGTCGCCTATCGCTTGGGATTTGGGGCTTCACGGAAGCAGGCTCGCCAGCTTGTCAGTCACGGGCATTTCACGTTGAATGGCAAAAAGATTACAGTGGCCGGTGCCTTAGTCAAGCCCGGTGATGTTATCGAGATCCGTGAGCGAAGTCGAGATCTAGTCGCGATTCTGGCGGCCTTGGAGTCGGTTGATAGTCGAGGAATTCCAGAATGGCTTGAGCTTGATCGTGGAGCATTCAAAGGGATTGTCCGGGCGCTTCCTGCCAAGGACCAAATTACGTTACCAGTGAACGAACAGATGGTGGTGGAATTATACTCTCGATAGCCCACTGGTCTGGTTGTTATTCGGTCAGGTGTGAGCCGTCAATGTGTTTGTCACTCGATGGTATGGAGGGTGGGTCATGATCAAAGCGATGAAGGACTTTCAGATCCCCATGCGGGTGGAAGTCGACAAGGATACGCAGTCCCCCACGTTCGGTCGCTTTACGACTGAAGCGTTTGAACGGGGGTTCGGTACTACGATTGGTAACGCCCTTCGCCGCATTTTGTTGTCGTCGCTTACAGGTGCTGCGGTGACCACTGTAAAGATCGAGGGGGTTGTTCATGAGTTTTCAACTATCTCCGGTGTAACAGAAGATGTCACGGCAATCATTCTCAATATTAAGAGCCTACGCTTGGCACTCCATACGGATAAACCCAAGACCATTCGGTTGAAAAAGAAGGGGCCTGGCGAGGCGAAGGGTTCAGATGTTCTTCACGATGCCGAGGTGACCATTCTCACCCCCGATTTGCATATCGCGACTCTCGACAAGGATGCCACGTTGGATATTGAGATGACGGTCAAACATGGGCGTGGGTATGTCCCGGCGGAACGCAACAAGGAAGAAGGATTGCCGATTGGTGTGATTGCCATTGACTCAGTGTTTTCTCCGATCAAACGGGTAAATTTTCATGTCGAAAATGCCCGTGTGGGGCGTATGACTGACTATGACAAACTAGCGATGGAGATCTGGACCGACGGCACGATCAGTCCAAGAGATGCTCTTTCCAATGCCGCCGGGATCTTGCGCGAGCATTTGGATATCTTCATCAATCCAGAAGAACGCAGTGAGGGCAAGAGCGAGGCTGGGTATGAGGAATCTCATCGGGAAGTGAACAAGAACCTTTCGCGTAGCGTGAATGAGTTAGAGTTGTCTGTTCGGGCTGCCAATTGTCTGAAAAATGCGAATATCAAGACGATTGCCGACCTTGTCCAAAAGTCTGAAGGGGAGATGCTGAGGACGAAGAATTTTGGTAAGAAGTCTCTCAATGAAATCAAAGAAATTCTCACTGAAATGGGTCTTTCATTAGGAACGAAGGTTGAGGCGGCGTCGTCTCCACACAACGGAAGTCCGAAATCGGAATGATGATTCTTAGCCAAGGGGAACACCGTGCGACATAGAAAAAAAGGACGACAGCTTGGTCGCCAAACCAAACACAGAGGGGCCCTGTTTAGAAACCTCGTCACGTCGTTGTTGGATCACGAGCGTATTGAAACGACGGAAGCGAAAGCCAAAGAAATCAGAGGATTTACTGATCGTATGATCACCCTCGGGAAGGAAGGGACGCTTCCTGCTCGACGGCGGGCCTTGGGATTCCTTCGAAGTAAGTTCGTGGTCTCAAAACTTTTTGACGACGTTGCCGCGCGATTTAAGGATCGGCCTGGCGGGTACACCAGAATCATTAAGACTCGTCGTCGTGTTGGAGATGCTGCGGACATGGTGGCCATCGAGCTGGTGGCTCGTCAAGATACAACGGTCCAGAAGAAGTCTGGTGCAAGCCAAGAGCAGACTTCACCGGCAGAGTCGACCCCGTCGACATAATTTTCTGTCAGACAACACGGTCTAATATGAAAAGACTCCCACGCCGTAAGGGGTGTGGGAGTCTTTTCATTTCTAGGGAGACGTTTACTTGATTGATTGCACCTGCTAAGATCGTGCCAGATGTAGGCCAGGGTTTAGTATCTTATGCCAGGAGAATCATTCACAAATGTGGGAAATTTTCGCCCGCCGAGCCCTTCTTTCCTTGAGTGTCCTTCTGATGGTATTTCTTGGTTATCTTCTCTTCAGAAATGTTGAGTCTTCTTCTAGTAGCGGACCTATCTCCTTGAATGCAATTGAAAAGGCGGATGCTAAACTGGGGGAATTTACCTTTACCCAGTCGAAGGGGGAGACTGTGGAATGGCAGGTACGAGCCAAGCAGGCACGCCTCTTTGAACAAGAAAAGCGGGCAGTACTGCAGGAGGTCGTCCTGACTTTTTATGGAGGATCCGGAGACGAAGTGACCGTCCATGGTGAAGAGGGTACCTTTAATACGGCGACCAAGGATTTTGTGTTGGCCAATCAAGAAGCTCCTATCGTCGTGCAAACCAGAAGTGGATACACTATCTATACCAACCGGCTGGAATGGGTAGAGGCAGTGAAGGAAATCCGGACGACAGCTCCAGTTCGGATCGTCGGCCATGGGCTTGAGATTCAGGGGCAAGGGCTGATGGGGCGAATACCATCGGAAGAGTTTGAGATACTCCAAGATGTCCATGTGGATCTGGTGTCTGCTTCTTAGTGTCACATTGTCAGGATCTTCGGCTGCCTCTCCCACATCTGACTCTGGGAGTCTGAAGCGGAGCGTAGAGGCACCTGGTGTTCCAACGACCATCACTTCCAATCGCATGACGGTGCGGAATCAGGATAGCCAGGCTGTTTTCGAGGGGACAGTGGTGCTTACTCGAGGCTCCTTGATCGTGCATTCTGATAAGATGGTGGTATCGTTCCAGCCGAAGCATTCTCATGGTGGGGCGACAGCACGGAAGGGAGACGAGCCACATGATTCCGCTCAGGCCTCATCCATTTCTCCGGTAGGGCATCCAGGGTCAACGATGTCCAACCGTTCTGTGAATCGTGTTGAAGCGATCGGAGAGGCGCATCAGGTCAAAATCAAATATGAAAATGGCAATGCGATCTGCCAAAAGGCTGTGTATTTTGCAGAGGGTGAGAAGGTCGTCTTGACCGGCGATCCAGTGGCTTGGGAAAAGGGGACGCGTGTCAGTGGTAAGCAGATTATTCTCTATCTAGCCGAAGAGCGCAGCGTGGTGGAAGGAGGATCGCATATCCGTATTGAAGGTGAAGGGCAACATGGGCAATGACTCCAAGCGTTGACGAAGAACCGAAGATGCTGGCGGAGAGCGTGGCACTAGCGAGTGGTACATCACTGCGGGCGAGCGGATTAATGAAAAGCTTTCGTGGCCGAAAGGTCGTGAAAGGTGTGGCAATCGAAGTCTTTGCAGGTGAAGTCGTGGGCCTTCTCGGGCCGAATGGAGCTGGGAAGACGACGATCTTCGACATGATGGTCGGGTTATGCCAGCCGGACGCAGGAGAGATCACCTTCAAAGGCGAATCTGTGACGAACCTTCCAATGTACAAGCGAGCGCGTAAAGGTATCGGGTATCTGCCACAGGAGTCGTCCGTGTTTCGCCGCCTCTCGGTGGAAGATAATGTTCTGGCCATTCTGGAAATGCTGGGATATGCTCGTCAGGATCGAAATGATCGGGTCGATGCCTTGCTCAAAGAGTTAGACCTTGGGCACATTCGAAAAAGCATGGCTTACGCCCTTTCCGGCGGCGAGCGGCGGCGATTGGAGATCACGCGTGCGCTGGCGGCTACCCCATCCTTTATGCTGCTGGATGAGCCGTTTGCCGGCATTGATCCTATTGCGGTGGCAGATATTCAACAGATCATTATGCGACTGAAAGGGAAAGGGATCGGCATCTTAATTACCGATCATAATGTCCAGGAGACGCTCTCCATCGTTGATCGAGCGTACATCATTAATGAAGGGGTGATCTTAGAATCAGGCCCTCCTGGCGTGATTGTTCAGAGCGAAACAGCCAGAGCGGTCTATCTTGGAGAACAGTTTAGATTGTAGGAAAGTAAACGGTCGGCCATGAAACTGCGTCTTGATCTGAAGCTGAGCCAAAAACTAATCATGACGCCACAACTGCAGCAGGCGATTAAGCTGTTGCAGTTGTCGCGACTTGAATTGCAACAGAGCCTGACACAACACCTCTTGGAGAATCCACTGCTTGATGAAGTCCAATCCGACGTGGAAGATGGGGAATCATCGGTCGCTGAGGGGAAGGCTGAAGAAGTCACGGTATCGGCTGGGCAGGAACAGATCGTTCAGGAGGAATCACGAGAAGAACAAGGATCGCCGGAAGAATTTTCAGCCTCTGGTTGGGAAGAGTATTTTGGAAGAGATCGGCGAGGCGGGGATTCTGAACATGCCTCTGCTCAGGACGATCTGCCTTCATACGAACAGACTGTGGCCAAGCCCACCTCTCTGGAGGAACATTTGCTCTGGCAGTTGTCTCTATCGACACTTACGGATCGAGAGAAAACAGTCGGCCGATTGATTATTGGGAATTTAGATGACGACGGCTATCTGCGAATTTCGTTAGCTGAGGTGATTGCTGGAACGGATTTTGCCGAGTCGGAGGCGGAATCCGTCCTGAAGGATATTCAAACTTTTGATCCGACAGGGGTGGCTGCCAGGGATCTTCCGGAGTGTCTTCTCTTGCAATTGCGACATTTAGGTCGTAATCCATTCGGGTCGCTCGGGGCACCTCCTGGGGCGCTCAAGGCATCAGTTATTGAAGCCATTGTACTCCACCATTTGAAAGATCTGGAGCGGAGACAATACGCAAAGGTTGCTAAGGCGCTGAATGTTACCGTAGAAGACGTTTTTCAGGCAACCAAAGTTATTGGGGAGCTTGAGCCAAAACCTGGCCGACCATTTATCAATACTCAGAACTACGTGATCGTGCCGGATGTGTTTGTCGTCAAGAATGAAGGGGAGTGGGTTGTATTGCTAAATGATGACGGGCTGCCACGCATGAGAATCAGTCCGTATTACAAACAGCTCATTTCGTCGGGGCAGAGTGGTACGCCTGAGACGAAGGCCTATATGGACGAAAAGATGAGAGCTGCGCAGTGGGTGATTCGAAGCATCGAGCAGCGTAATAGAACCATCGTGAAGGTGGTCTCGAGCATCGTCAAATTTCAAGAAGAGTTTTTTGAGCATGGCGTGCAGTATCTGAAGCCCTTAGTCTTGAAACAGGTGGCTGAAGATATTGGAATGCATGAATCCACGATCAGTCGAGTGACAGCTAATAAGTACATGTACTGTCCGCAAGGTATGTTAGAGCTTAAGTTTTTCTTCAATGCCGGGCTTCAGCGGGCGGATGAACCGTCCGGTATGCACTCTTCGGTATCTGTGCGGGATATGATCAAAATAATGGTGGCTGAGGAGGATGCCAAACGACCATTGAAAGATGAAGAGATTGCGGCCAGGCTCTTTACCCAAGGTGTGCGCATTGCGAGGAGGACGGTAGCCAAGTATCGGGCAGAGTTGAATATTGCTTCCGCAAGTCAGCGGAAGCAGTTTTTTTGATGAGAGTGGTATCGCATCAGGCTGGAATAAATTGGAGGTAGGCATGACATTAAAAATCACAGGCCGCCACATGGACGTGACGCCAGCGCTGAGAAGTTATGTGGAGACCCGGTTGAGCCGGCTGGATCGTTATGGGTTAAAGGTTGGATCCCTACAGGTCATATTGGGAGTTGAAAAGCTTCAACATAAAGCAGAAGTTACTGGTATTGTAAGCGGCAAGCGTGTGCAAGCTAAGATTACAACGCCGGAGATGTATGCCACCATTGATGCGCTCGTTGACCGTGTGGATGCGCAGTTTCGTAAAGTGAAGGAGCGTCTTGTGAGCCACAAGCCGGACAAGCCGAAGAAGCGAACAGTAGCTTCTTAAGCGGGACGACTCGGGAGAGGTGGAGTGGAGAGTCTGGCCTCATTGGCTTGTAAGGTCTGTCGGGTTGGCCTAAGTGCTGTATAGGGAAGGACTTATAGGGAGTTTCTCTTCGACAGAGACTATGATTTGGGGTGTCGTCGTCTGTGGATTGCCATCCGGGGATTCATGAAGACGAGTGGAGTCTCATGGCGCAACTCAATCTGGTCATCATTAGTGGACTGTCGGGATCTGGAAAATCTTATGCGTTAAAGGCATTCGAGGATGCCGGGTATTTCTGTATTGATAACCTTCCTCCTGCCCTCCTTCCAACCTTCGTTGATCTCTGTCACCAACAACATAGTGAAATCGCAAACGTCGCGCTCGGTGTTGATGTACGAGAGCGAGGATTTTTTGCGGATTTTGTAGGGATTCTTGAACGCATCAAAGCACTTGGCCATACCGTGCAGGTACTCTTTCTTGAAGCGAGAGAGGAGGTGCTTATCCGACGCTTTTCGGAATCTCGGCGACCTCATCCGCTCTTGCCACATCAACCCGTTGTGGAGGGGATTCGATTCGAAAAGGAACGGATCGCTGAGTTGCGACGACAGGCGGATCGGGTCATTGACACCTCGGATCTCACGGTGCATGAGCTCGGTGATCTGCTGGGGAAGGAGTTTTTGCAGAACACATCTGATCGACGCCTCACTATCTCCCTGTTGGCATTCGGGTATAAGTTCGGAGTCCCGTATGATATTGATCTGTTGTTCGATGTACGTTTTCTGAAGAACCCTTTCTTTGTGCCCGATCTCAAGCCGCTGTCTGGCAAGGACGACCTGGTTCGTACGTTCGTGCTGGCGGACCCTGAGGCGATTGCATTAATTGAACATGTCGAAGGGCTTCTCAAGTTTCTCCTCCCGCTGTACCAGCGTGAGCGGCGTAGTTATCTCACCATTGCAATCGGATGTACCGGTGGGCGGCACCGCTCAGTAGTGATTGCCGGACATCTCTGTGAGCGGCTTGCGGCGCTGGGGTATCAAGTAGGCATTAAATATAGAGATATTGACAAATCCTAGGTCATTGTTGGCCTCGGATCGATTGACTTCCCGCCTCCGGACGTCACTTCCCGGTGTTTCCTTGACAGGTCGAGCATATTGACTATACTTGCCTTTGTGAGTCGTAAGGGTGGTATGTTGGGTGTAAATACTACAGTGAAAAAGCGTAGCATTAATAATGGAGATCAAGGAATTAAAGCGAATCAGGTCTGTCAATTATTCGACATTTCCAAGGCCACACTGTTTCGATGGGAACGAGAAGGAGTTATTGCACGACCGGCACGCGATTGGAGGAATTGGCGACTCTATACGCCAAAGAATGTGGATGAAATAGAGAAAGTCATTTGTGCCAGGAAACGTGTCGTGTAGAGTTCAGGTGACACATGCTGAATTCATTAAAAAAGCTTGTTGAAAC
>JAHBWO010000068.1 GCA_019636945.1 Nitrospira sp.
GAGAGACCATGACACAACACCGACCAAAGTTTCAGCGATCCCCTGCTCGCCGCAGCCCCGTACGAGGTATCGTGGCATTGGTCACGCTCCTTCTCTGTGCGCTGATCCCGAACCTGCTCCTCGCCCAAACCGCCCACGTGCCGTCCAAGAGTGAGAGAGACGATACGGTCGAACAACTGAAAAAGCAGCTCCAGCAGATAGAAGAGCACCACCGTAAGGAACTCGCCGATCTGAAAGACCGCCTTGGAGTCGTGGAACAACGACAGAGCAGCCTGTCGGATGAACTGGCCCAAAACATCCGTGTCGGTGCCTATGGGGCCGTGTGGTTTGAAAGTTTTCAGGATCGACGGTCGACCCATGACGGCAACTTCGAAGTCTTGATTTCAGGCCAGTTTCACGACCGGATTCGCGTCTACACCGAAATTGATCTGGGACTTCCCAATGGAACCGCGGATGCGGAACAGGCCTACGTCGATCTGCTCCTAACTCAGGCCTTCAATGTTCGTGCCGGAGTGTTGCTGATCCCGTTCGGCAAGTTTAATCTTGATCACTTTGACCCACGCAGGGATCTCATACGCCCGCCTTCGGTGGCACGCCTCGTGACCCCCACCACCTGGGGTGATTTGGGATTCAGCGCCTTTGGACTCATACCGATCTCAGATAACGTCAAAGCGACCTACGAAGTGCAGGTGATCAACGGACTCACGGATAAGTTTATGGCCACACCAGGCAACATTCCTGCCCCAGGCCTGCAAAGTGCGCGAACAGGATTACGCTCAGACAATAACGGCGACAAGGCCGTCGTCGGACGCGCAACCCTAAAATTCTTTGATCAGTATGAAGTAGGACTTTCAGGATACCGTGGAGACTACAAGACCGGCTCCCAGGACCTGATCACTGGTATCGCCTTCGACACCGAATTCAAGCCTCGCAATGTGAAGATATGGGAAAACTTTCAGCTCAGGAGCGAATTCGCACGGTTTGATATTCAAGGCTCACCGACACTCTCAAGCCTCTGGGGATATTATATCCAGCTGACATATCGGTTCTGGCCTTCCGCATTGAACTCCACCATCCTGGGACGCCACTTCAACAATCCGACATTCGCGCTCGTGGGACTCTACGGTCGAACCAAGATGAATACGGCGGCAAGCCCGACCGGGAGTCTGACCGGAGAGCAAATGATCATTGGATTCAACTATCGACCGGTGGAAGATTACGTGTTCAAGATGGAGTATCAGTTTAACAACGGCCAATTCAATCAGTTCCCATCCGACGGATTTCTGACATCCATCGCGTGGATCTTCTGACGGCTATCCCATGAACCGCCCATCCCGTACAGGAACGCGCCCGCAACCGGCGCTGGCAATGACGCTCGCGCTTTGGCTCTACACCGCCCTCGCACATGCTGAGCCCCTTGCCGTTATTGCAAACAAGAATAATCCCAATGCCTCATTGAGTACGACCACTGTCGCCAGCATGTACCGAGGGGAGACGCTCCACTGGCCTGGGGGCGACCGAATTAAGTTGGTCAATCGTGAAATCTCAGCCGAAGAGAGGAAGACGTTCTATCTGCGTGTACTGAATGCAAAGCCGGAGCAAGTCTTCTATCGACAAGGGACGCCCGTTCCCGTCCAGAGCGTGATTGAACGGTCGGACGAAGCCGTTGTGCGCTTTGTCGGCGTCATTGAAGGAGCCATCGGATACGTCAACCTCTCTGCAGTCAAGGCAATGAAAGATAGTCAGATCAAGATCATGCTTATCATCGAGAGTCGATAGCGCCATCACTATGATGATCCGACGGTGGTTGACACGTTCCCTGACACACAAGCTGATGGCCTTGTTTTTTGCCGTCTTCTTCGGCGCGGTCTGTGGCCTGACCTTCTTCGCCTATACCTCAAGCCGCAATGCCATGTATCAAGAGTTCAAGATCCGCGGAGAGACGCTCGCCAAGACTATTGCATCACAAGCGCGCACGCACTACAGAGAACAGGACATTGAGGGACTGACCACACTTCTCCATTCTCTTGGCGAAGGCGAAGATGTTGTCGCCATTCTTGCGTATCGCCCCTCGAAGGACGTGTGGCTCGAATTCTCCGGGATTCAACTTACCACGGAAGATCTCATTTTGCCGGACCTTGGGGACGTCTGGCAAAGAGATGTGGCCCTCCGGAAGGGGTACCGTGTCTCAGAGTTCGGACGACTCATCGTCGACGTTCCCAACCAGGGACAACGGGACAGCCTCCTCGCGGCGTCATCGATCGGCTCGGTCAGAATCTTGTTGGATCGGGATGCGCTTGAGCAACGACTCAGCAAATTGGTGAGCCAAACCGTGGGGGCCAGCATGTTCACGCTCCTGCTCGGAAGCGGACTCTTCATCATCCTGCTCAGACGATCCTTGCAGGTCATTGCTCCCCTCACCGAGGCCACGAAGAAAGTGGCCGAAGGCGACCTGTACGCGACCGTGCCCGTGTCCAGCGCCGATGAGTTGGGGGAATTGGCCAAATGCTTCAACAGCATGACTGAGCAGCTCTTGCATACGACCGTGTCGAAAAACTATGTCGACAACGTCATTCGCTCCATGACCGACCTCCTCATCGTGTTTAGTCCAGACGGCACCATACGAAGCGTCAACCATGCGGCGCTCAATCTGCTCGGATATGAAGAACAGGAGCTGCTTGGCCAAGACGGGGCTCTTCTGTTCCCTTCCCATCACAACCCGCTGGATGGAGAGACCTATCAGAATATGCTGCGACAGGGCGCGGTTCACCAAATGGCGATCACCTGTCTCGCAAAGAACGGGCGGACCTTCCCCCTGTTGTGGTCGGCGGCCGTGATGCAGGGAGAAGATGGTCTCATCGAGGGGATCGCCTGTATCGCCAAGGACAGGACGGAACGGGACCAGGAGGAAGAGCAAATACGACTGCAAGGGACGGCACTCGAATCCGCCGCGAATGCGGTGATGATCATGGACCGCATCGGACGGATTACCTGGGTCAATCCCTCCTTCACGTCATTGACCGGCTATACAGCTGACGACGTGCTCGACCGGAACGTCCGCAGTCTGACCGCTGAGCAGCAGGCCCAGCCCTTCTATCAGAACCAGTGGCAGACGATCATGCGCGGCAAGGTCTGGCATGGCGAAAGCACCAATCGTAAAAAAGACGGCAGCCTCTACACGGAAGAGGAAACGATCACTCCCGTCCGTGACCGGAAGGGCGAGATCAGTCACTTCATCAGCATCAAACAAGACGTCACGAAACGAAAACAGGCGGTGGAGACGATTCAAGACGCCCATCAGAAGTTGAAAGCGCTCGATCAATTACGATCGCAATTTTTCGCCGACATCAGTCATGAACTCAGGACCCCCTTGACCGTGATCAGGGGAGAAGCCGAGGTAACCCTCAGAGGGAAGGAGAAACCGATCTCCGAATATCGGGCCACGTTGGAACGGATCGTCCAACTGTCGAGTCAAATGAATAAGTTGGTCGGCGATATTCTGTTCTTAGCTCGGTCGGAATCGGGCACGTTGCAGATGGATCTCAAGCCGACCTTGCTGGGGCCGATGCTTGAAGAGGTACGCCGAGAAACGGCCATTCTTGCACGCTCACAGAGCATAGCCGTGACACTGGAAGGGGTGTCGCGCGAGGCGACGGTTCAAGGGGATCCAGAACGGCTCATGCAACTCCTCATGATTCTCACGGACAATGCCGTCAAATACGGACGGAAAGACGGTTCGATTGTCATTCGACTGAACACCTCGGAGCATGAGGTGCAGGTCATGGTCGCCGACAATGGGCTGGGAATTCCGGAAGCGGATCTTCCGCATGTCGTCAAGCGAGCCTATCGTGTTTGGCGGGGCCGTCCATCGGCAGTGGGTGGGGCCGGACTTGGCCTGCCGATCGCCAAGTGGATTGCAGAAGCGCACCACGGGGACATCTCGATCACCAGTACTCTCCACCAGGGCACGACGGTGACCGTTCGACTTCCCCTTCATCAGGTTCCCTCCCCACAATGTACTCACGAACCTGATCACGCGTCACACACACCGGAAAGGGTCTAGCCCATGGCAGCCATACATATCCTCGTAGTGGAAGACGACGAGCGGATTTCGACGTTCATCAAACGTGGGCTGGAAGCGGAAGGCTACCTGGTGGATGTCGCTCAAGATGGGCAAGAAGGAGTACAGCGAGGCCTCACACCGTACGACCTGATCATTCTTGACCTTGTATTACCGGACACACATGGCCACCAAGTCTGTCAATCCTTGCGCCGTGAGCAGATTGAGACCCCGATCCTCATTCTGACGGCCAAAGATGCCTTGGAGGACAAATTGAGCGGATTCGACCATGGCGCGGACGACTATCTCACAAAACCCTTTGCCTTCGAGGAACTGCTTGCGCGCATTAAGGCCTTGCTCCGACGGCGACCATCCTACAATGAAGAAACGGCCAAGGTATTGTGCGTGGCCGATCTCTCGCTCAACCGAAGCTCACGCGAGGTGCGCCGAGGCGACGCGATCATCCCCTTGACTCGGAAAGAATTTGACCTGTTGGCGTTTCTTATGTCCCATCCTAATAAAGCGCTCAGTCGCACCTCAATTCTCGAACAAGTCTGGGGCTATCATCACGACACCCTGACCAATACCGTTGATGTCTACATCGGATACCTCCGCAAAAAGATCGACAGCGTCTCGCAAACAAAACTAATTCAGACCGTGCGAGATTTCGGATACAAGATCTCAGACAATCAATCTTCCTGACCGACCTGCTGAGATCATTCCTACGCAGCACACATCTTAGTTCTTATCAATTTCTCATCTCACTCTCAGCCGCCTCTCATCTCGTTCGCGTACGGTAGCCCCCTGACGATATTGCGCGTCACGATACTCAGATTAGGAAGCGGCTGTGCACATTCTGATCGTGGAAGATGATGAGCGGATTGTCAGTTTCATGAAGCGCGGACTTGAAGCCGAAGAGCACCGTGTAGAGGTTTCCTCAGGAAAGTCGCAGACATTGGCCCTGACCGGAGCCACCGCCTACGACGTCATCATCCTCGATATTTTTCTGGGGCCTGATGACGGACTCGACATCTGCCGGACCCTCAGGCAACGAGGGGTGGAGTCTTCCATCCTTCTCATGACGGCCAAAGGGACGTCGGAAATAGAAAAAATGAGTAGGCAGGCTGGCGCGAATGCCTATCTTTCGAAACCATTTTCATTCGATGACCTTCTCGAGACGCTCACACGCTTCAGTGCGTCCGGCATCGTTTCCAACCATCCGGCGGCGATGATCGAGCAGGACCTGTAACGAATGCGTTTACGAAATCCAATCAGTCTCGTCCAACAAACATGACTGTATCTGAGATGCACATGAGAGGCTGTTTCAACACGAACATGAGCAAACGACGGAAGTGGTCATGAACCGACCGCGCATACCTGGGCGACAAGGAAGAATGAGGCTGAACCGATGTTGATCATGCTCTACTCACACGATAGTTACGGCCTCGGCCACATCCGCCGGAGCCTGGAAATTGCGCAGCATCTGTCTGAACGTATCCCGCATGCCTCTCTGATCATGCTGACCGGATCCATGCAGGCTCATGCCTATGCGTTACCTGAACGTATGGAGTACATTAAGTTGCCGGCGCTCACCAAGGACGCCGACGGACAGTATTGCTCACGACTGCTTCCGCATACAATCGACATCACGCTCAAGCTTCGCCAACGCATCATTCTCGAGAGCGTCCGCAATTTGCGACCCGACATCTTCTTAGTCGACAAGGCCCCGGCCGGCATACGAGGGGAACTCTTACCGGCCCTCCAATTCCTCAAGACCAAGTTGCCCTCAACCAGAATTATCTTGGGGATGCGCGATATCGAGGATCATCCCGATCACGTTCAAGCTGAATGGACCAAGTCCGGCATCATCCCCTTGCTGAAGAACACGTATCACGCCATTTTCCTTTACGGCTCACGCACGATCTATGATCCAGTCAAAGAATATGGACTTCCGCGGAGCATTGAGCAGAAGGTTGTCTCGTGCGGCTATGTGGGCAGAACACAACCGGACGTTTCTCGAGAGGACACTCGCCGAGACTTAGCTCTACGGAGCGATCGCTTGGTTCTGGTCACCCCCGGTGGCGGGAACGATGGCTATCCCCTCGTGAAGGCATACGTCACGATGCTCAGAAAACGATTTGCTTCTCGACGGCCCAATTTTGACACCCTCATCGTGACCGGCCCGTTGATGAGCCCGGAGCAACACCGTCGCCTCCAGCAAGCCGCCTCTCCGGAGCTGGCATTAACCGTCCTAGATTTCACCCCACGACTGTACGAGTATCTTGCGGCAGCCGATCTCGTTGTGTCCATGGGCGGCTATAACACCGTCGTTGAAATTCTGACCGCCAACCAACGGGGGATTATCGTGCCGCGAGTCCGTCCGAGACTTGAACAATACATCAGAGCAGAACGCCTAGCAGCGCATGGGCTGATCGACATGATGCACCCGGATCAATTGACCCCTACGAGCCTATTCAAAGCCATCACACAGTCGTTGCAACAGCCTCGGCCCCCTCGCCCGGAGGATATCGGGATACCTCTGAACGGTGGCGCCAACGTCTCCAGGGCCGTGACTCAGTTGTTTATGGAAACACAGCACATGAAGACAAGCACCGCTCTCATCAGTCCCCCATCGGACATTCTCTCGCGGGCGACACTGAGGGCGCACCACTCCACGGTGTAGACCATGCCGACACAATCCACGCCAAGAATCGGATACCTCCTCAAAGTGTTTCCAAAAGTGTCGGAGACATTCATCCTGCAAGAGGTGTTGGACCTGGAAGCGCTGGGACTGGACTTGTCGGTCTTCGCCCTTGAGCCGCCGACCGACCCTGTCACCCACGATATGGTCGGCCAAGTCCGCGCATCGGTTACCTATCTGCCCCGCTCGCTCGGCACCTTACACCACAATCCGTTCTGGGCCCATCTTCGGCTCTTCATCAGCTCCCCTCGGCGGTATGTCTCGACCATTCAATTTTGGCGTCGATCCACCGAGCAGCCCTCATGGCCGAAATTTCTCCAGGCCGGTTCCCTCGCTGCAGCACTTCTCAACCAACGCATCGGTCACCTCCACGTCCACTTTGCGAATGCCCCCACGAGCGTCGCTGAACTCGCTCACCGGCTGACAGACATTCCGTACAGCATGACCTGCCACGCAAAGGATATCTTCCTCACGCCACCAGCCACACTACAAAGGAAAATGCACCATGCGGAATTCGTCGTCACCTGCACCGAGGATAATCGGCAGTACCTCCAACGTCTGTCGGACAACGGCACCCCGCTCCTTCGTCTCTACCACGGCCTGAATCTGGCCCGCTTCGACCGGCTACGGCATGATCATCCTACTGCACCGTCGGCGACCCCCACAATCGTAAGCGTCGCACGCTTTCGAGAAAAGAAAGGGTTACTCACGCTCCTCCACGCCTGCCATTTGCTGAACGTCCGTGGCTACCGGTTTCACTGCTGCATCGTCGGATTCGGCCCCTTGCAATCCGCCATGGAAGCGCTGATTCAAGAGTTCCATCTCGAACATCTCGTCCTGTTGATGGGACAACAACCACTCGAAGAAGTCGTGGGTCTCTACCAACGTGCCGACATCTTTGCCCTTCCCTGTCAGGTCGCTCAGGACGGCGATCGCGACGGGATTCCGAACGTCCTCATGGAAGCCATGGCATGCCGACTCCCCGTCGTCACGACTGGAGTTTCAGGCATTCCGGAACTTGTCCGACACGATCACAACGGTCTTCTTGTTCCCCAGCGAGACCCTGAAGCGTTAGCGCTGGCCCTCGCTCATCTTCTGGATCATCCGGCAATCCGTCAACGCTTAGGACAAGCCGGGCGTGAGACCATTGAGCAGCAATTTACGTCCAGCCATGCGAGCCATCAACTCAAGACGCTCTTTCTCACGGGAACGGTACCGATAGAAGCAGCCCCATTGCAGACGGCAGACACCTTTCCCCATCCAGACAGAAACAAGACAGAGACCCGCTCGTCCGACGGCAGCATCGGTTATATTATGAAAGGATTCCCCCGTCGATCAGAAGCCTTCATCACCAACGAAGTTATGCTCCTGGAGCAGATGGGGCTTCAGCTGCACCTCTTCTCTGCGTTTCAAGGCGAAGCGAACTGTACCGGACCGCATGGAAAGGCCCTCATTTCACCGCTCACCTATCTGCCCGAAGACAGCGAGAAAACAGACAGCGGATTTCTGTCCTGGCTGATCGCAAACCTTCCACGGTATTGTTCGAGTCATGTTCGACTCCTTCGCACCGTTCCGCTCCGATATCTGCATGCTGCATGGGAAGCCTGGACATTGAGCCTGAGCTGTCGGAGCAGCGTCTTCACGTGGCCCAAGAAAGTGTTCTACAAAGATTTTCTTCGTGCCGGGGCGATTGCCGACTCCGTTCTCAAGTCAGGAAACATCCGTCATCTGCACGCCCACTTTTGCCATGGCGCAACAACCATGGCCATGTTCGCAAGCATGCTGAGCGACCTGCCCTTCAGCTTTACCGCCCACGCCAAGGACATTTATCTGCCAAAACTGAACCCCGGCGATCTGCTGTCGCTTAAACTACGTCGAGCGAAGTTCGTCGTGACCTGTACTGGAGCCAATCACCAACACTTGCAGGACGTCTCCTCACAGAGTGCCCCGATCCACACCATCTATCATGGAGTCGATACGACGCGTTTCGCTCCGGCCATTGACCGAGAGACGCCGGCAATCCCAACAATCCTGTCAGTCGGACGCTTCGTCGAAAAGAAAGGGTTTCCCTTTTTGATCGAGGCCTGTCGGTTCATTCATGAGCACGGAATCCCGTTCCGTTGCCGGATCGTCGGTGAACCTGATGAACAGACCGATGTAGTGATGGGCCTGATTCACCGATATGGTCTTGAGGAAAACATTGCAATCGAACCAGGTGTGACACAAGACGCGCTCCGCACAATCTATCAAGAGGCGACGGTCTTCGTGCTCCCCTGTCACGTGGTGGACAACGGTGATCGAGACGGCATTCCGAACGTCCTCGCCGAAGCTATGGCCTCTGGAGTCCCGGTGATTTCCACATCAGTCTCCGGCATTCCGGAAATCATTAAAGATCGACGCAACGGCCTGTTGGTCGCACCGCGCGACCCGATGGCCCTTGCCAAAGCCATCGAAGAACTGCTGGTTGACTCCGACTTCAGGAACAGTCTTGCTCATGCCGGGCGTGAGACGATGTGCCGAATCTTTGACTCGAGTCAGACCACGAAACAGCTGTTCAACCTTTTTCATATGGAAACTGTTGGGACCACCACTGATCACCAGGAAACCCATGCGGCTTGCCACTAGTCAGCACCCTTCGAGTGAACAGATGGACTCCCGGCATCTCTTTGCGGAACCCTTCCAAGACTTGACCGCTGACGCCTTGCTGAACCATTTCCAGACCAGGACGGCGATCCACTATTTCCCGGTCCCAGATGCGGTTGAAACGGCACGCCAGAAGATTGATGCCATCCTGATGAATGAATTTGAGTTTAACGGCGAACGTCACATCTTTTCCGGCTCCCCACTCTGGCTCACCAATCTCAGCAGCGACCAGGAATGGCTGATCCTGCTCCATAAATTCTATTACGCCGTCGGGCTCGGCATGGCCTATCACGAGACGAATGATCCTCGATACGCCAAGGCATGGGTTGACATCACCGGCTCCTGGATTCGAACCGTTCCGCTCGATTTCCTCCCCAGCGACGTCGCAGGACGGCGCATCCAGAATTGGATCTTCGCTCATTACTATTTCGTGAACACGACCCGGGCAAGCTGCGTTACCCCAGACTTCTACCGTTCCTTTCTGTCCTCGCTACACCACCAGGTCTCATATTTACGAGACCATGTCACGCCGGCCAGAAATCATCGGACATTGGAACTCTGTGCGGTCTTCCTGGCCGCCGTCGTTTTTCCAGAATTCACCGAGGCTCGCGAATGGCTCGCCTGGTCCAGAACCGAGCTGGTGAGGAACATTCAGTCTGATCTCCAGCCCGACGGAGTCCACTGCGAACAATCCACCGATTACCATCACCTGGTGCTCAAGAACTATCTCTGGATCACCAAGCTTGCGCGCCTCAACCAGATCGAGATGCCGGAGCCGTTTGATCAATTAGTGAAGAAGGCTTTGGAATTTTCACTCTATGCCCACAGGCCTGATGGCCTGATCCCCGCTCTCAGCGACGGCGATAGCCGCTGCTTCTTGGACCTCTTACAGCAAGGCTACGACCTCTACGGAGGAGAAGATCTCCTATATGTCGCGTCGCGAGGGGAAAAAGGGCAAGCTCCGACTGTGCGATCAAAAGGATTTCCCGATAGCGGCTATTATGTGTTGCGAAGCGGCTGGGGCGACCAAACTGAAGCGTATCAGGATGAACGCTACCTGATCTTCGACTGCGGCCCGTTGGGTGCTGGGAATCATGGGCATTTGGATCTGCTCAGTTTCGAAGCCTATGCCTACGGCACACCGCTCATCATAGATCCAGGCCGTTACACCTATGATGAATCAGGACCGGTCAATTGGCGTGTCCGTTTTCGCAACACGGCTGCTCACAACACCGTGCTGGTGGATGGGCGAAATCAAACTCGGTACGAGTGGAAAAAGAGTCGGTTCAAGATTTCAGGTCCCGAACCTGAGCGCCTAATGGCCGCCTTTATTAGCAAGCCCGGGCTGGACTATCTGCATGGTATAGCTCGTAGCTATGAGTATCCGGTGATTCATGAACGGAAGGTGCTGTTCATCAACGGAGAATACTGGGTCATTTTCGATCTCCTGCGTGCAGACGAATCCCACCGGTATGACCTTCACTTCCATCTCGCACCACCCGCACAAGGGGAGGTTTCGCTCTCCGTGTCGCACGACACGCTGTCGGTCTATTCACCCAAGCTGGTCCTTGCACAGCCGCTTGTGCCGACCGTACGCCCCTCCATCGAGGAAGGGTTTGTCTCCACATCGTACGGTACGAAAGAGCGGGCGCCTATCGTCCGGCTGACGCAAGATGCCTCGAGCACGTGCTTTCTGACCGTCGTGTACCCATACAAGGACACTCCCCCGAAACTCTCAATCGAGATCCCACCGAGCGGTCAGGACCTACTGGGACTGCTTGAGGACCAAGAAGTCAAGGTCCGAATCATCATTGCTCACAATGAGCGACGGTCCTGCGATGAGATTGTGTTCAAGGGGGAGACCGGTTGTGAGCGCAGCAAGTCTGAGACGCCCTCCATGAATCACACGCACGTTTTACGAACCAACCACGAGGGTCAGCTCCTCTTTGACTACGAGGTGTAATCCATAATGATGCATCCTGTACCAGAGAGCCAACTGCACGTTCTGCATGCTCGGATCTCCAAAACTCAACCAGAGACTCATCTGGCCTTCTTGAAGGAGCCTTACGCATCGATGTCCTTTGATCTGCTGCTTGAGCACTTCATGACCAGGGACAGCTCTCGATATTTCCCCTTATCACCCGGCTCCCCTGAACATGTAGAGAGAGCCGATAGGATCCTGAAGAACGAGTTTCGTTTCAATAATGAGGCCCATCGTTTACCAGAGCCTTTCGACTGGAAGACAAATCCGAGTCGAGACCTCGAGTGGTTGATTCTTTTACACAAGTTTTATTACTCCAGGGATCTTGCCGCTGCGTACGACTTTACAAGAGAGGAACGGTACGCAACAAAATGGACGCAGTTGGTCTCCTCATGGATCCGCGAGGTACCGGAAGGTTTTATCGACAGTCAAGTTACGGGCAGGCGATTGCAGCAATGGCTACTCGCCTATCACTACTTTGTCCCAGCCCAGCAGTCCGCTGCTATCACGCCCCAGTTCGTTGCTGAGTTTCTCCGATCGATTGATACGCAAACTCGCTACTTATGTACGCATCTGACCCCAGAAGGCAATCACCGCACCATCGAGCTATACGCTATTTTCTTAGTAGCGGTGGTCTTTCCGGAGTTACGCGATGCCACCTGGTTCCTGAACTTTGCGACACGAGAGCTACTCCACAACATGGAGCAAGACCTCCTGGAGGATGGTGTCCAGCGCGAGCTATCCACCGACTACCACCATACCGTGCTCAAGAACCATCTACGGGTGAAGGAACTTGCTGTTCTGAACCAGGTCACACTCCCTCCGCGGTTCGATGAACTGGTCGAGAAGGCTTTGGACTTTTCCATGTACGTCCATAAGCCGGATGGGTTACTCCCAGCTGTCAACGATGGAGACAGCAACAGTTATCTCTCTCTCCTGAAGAAAGCCCATTCACACTACCCCAGCGAGTACCGGCTGTATGTCGTTTCAAAGGGCAAGAAAGGAATACCCCCGCCTGAACGATATAAGGCGTTTCCAACAAGCGGTTACTATGTGCTCCGTGGGAGCTGGGTCAATGAACCGTACGAAAATGGGTTATATCTATTGTTCGACTGCGGACCTCTCGGATTCGGCAGTCATGGACACTATGACCTGCTGAACTTTGAAATGGCCGCCTTCGGCCATTCACTCATTGTTGACCCAGGAAGGTACACGTACAGCGAAGACAGCGCGGATGGAATCAACTGGCGCCGGATCTTCAAAGGTACGGCCTACCACAATACCGTCCTCGTGGATGGCAAAGACCAGAGCCCCTATCGGAAAGGACCGCCCGTTGGTCACGAACCACAACCAACCCTAAAAACATTCGCTACCGCAGATGGGTTTGCGTTCCTTCATGCGCAAGTCGTTAGCCCGGAGTACCCGGTGATTCATGAGCGCAGCCTCATGTTCGCCCTGTCGGAGTACTGGATCATCACAGATGTATTACGAGCCGACGAAGCACATCACTATGACCTCCATTTTCATTTGGCCCCAAGAGCGCTGGGTCAGACTACGATTTCAAAGGAGGGGAAAACCACATACGTGGTCTCTCCCAATCTCATCATCGCCCAGCCGACATCACCTGAAATTCGTGCCGATCTGTTAGAGGGGTACATCTCATCTCAGTATGGAGACAAACAACCTGCGCCGATTCTTCGCTATTCCAAGAAAGCCACCGCTGCAACCTGCTTTCATACTGTACTGTACCCCTTCCATGCGATGCAGCCGGAGATCACCGTCCAGCAACTGACAGTCAATGACGAACATGGCCGCTGCTCACCCGATCGGGCCACTGCTCTGCATATCATGATTCGCTCGGAGTCAAAGGTATACTCTGACCATCTGTTCGTCGCACACCAGCACTCCCAAAACATCTATCAGTTCGAGGACATCACGTGCCGAAGCCAGATGCTGTTCCTACGAAGAGACGGTGCCGGCCAAATCGTCAATTTGCAAGCCGAAGGTTTGGAGTATCTTAGGATCGAACCCAACCAACTAACGAATGGGACACAACGACCAAAGCGAGTGAGTTATGGGCCAAAGCAAGTTCTGCACGACGTGCTGGACGAATCAGAGGAGAGGCACACCGAGTCAGTCAAGGCACTGGCCAAACTGATCAACGAACCCTGAGCGATCACTACACATACGATGATGAATGATCCACAATTTCCCCATCTCGAGGCGGCCTTAGAACCAGCGCGGATGCAGACCCTGCTGCAACTCACGCTTCTGAATCCACAGCGGAACGATCATCAGGAGCATGTCGTCGAGACCTGCCTCATCGGGGAGAAGCGCTATAAACCTGGAAAGAGCTGCGTCCTCTCGTATGATCTTCACTTGCGTAATAGAGATACTGGCTCCTCCCGCGTGCAGACTGTGTCCGCACGACTCTGTCGCCCAACGGAAGGTCTGACGGAGTTTCATCAGGCGAACCGGCGGAAGTTGTCTCTCACGCCAGGACTTAAGCCGCTGGGCTATCTGCCTGAGACGGAAATGGTCGTATGGGCATTTCCCAATGATCGCAAGCTGACATCTCTTCCGCAGTTGCTGGATGCCCAATACCTTACTACCCATCTCCCTTCCAAACTGAAAGCGATAGGCCCGGATCGCGCCCGTAAGATCACAGCGATCGATACGGAAATCTTGCACTACCTACCTGAACGCTCCTGCATGATCCGCTATCACCTGACGATACAATCCGGATCGACTAAGGCTCGTTCTGTGATGCCCATCTATGGGAAGACTTATCGCGATGATAGCGGTGCCGAGACCTACTCGGTCATGCGCCAACTGGCGACGCAGTTGCCAGGAAGCGCTGTTCCCCTAGCCTATGACCAGGAATTGCGAACTCTGTGGCAATCACATGTGTCCGGCAAATCGTTCGTCTGGGAGATGCTGGAACCCCATGACCCTCTGAGTGTTCTCCACTCGATGGGACAGTGTCTTGCAGAATTTCATGGTTGCCGCGTACAGACTTCCGGTCGGTTTGGACTGCCGGATATCGAAGGGTCACTTGGGGAGACAATCGAAGTGGCTCGCCGAACTTATCCTGATATGGCAGACCGAATTCAATCACTGGTGCACAGGCTGCTGGCACGGCGTGACTCCCTCCATTGGTCGAATCAGCCCATCACGCCGATTCATCGTGATCTAAAACTGAACAATTTCCTCATCGACGGGGAGAAGCTCAAACTGATCGACATGGACTGCGTCTGCATTGGGGACCCACTGACGGACATCGCCAGCCTCATCACAAACCTTCATCTCAATGGAATCCGTGCGGGGACTAACAGTCAGAGCACCAGTGCAATTGTTGAGGCGTTTCGTTCGGCCTATACAGAATCGGTTCCTTATGTCGTGTCTGCCCCGCATCTCAACTGGTATACGGCTGCGGCCTTTATCCACGAGAGCACACGCCGGAGCATTCGGCAATTGGATACCGAACGATTGAAACACGTCGCCGATTATCTAGAGCTCAGTGACCAGTACTTGTCTGTATAAGGAATCGCCGCATGATGGAGACACATCAGACCATGATTCCCGGGATAATCGGCTCGCACCACCACCCACAGCGGGTCTTTCTCGCGAGGCACGGACAGAGTGCGTCAAATTGCGAAGGGCGGATTGCAGGGCAGATGAATCCCCCGTTAACCGAGAAGGGGCAACGGCAAGCACTCCGTTTATCAACCGTCCTCAAGGACATACCTCTGACGAACGTAGTGACGAGCTCGTTGGGTCGGTCGATTGAAACGGCGAAGCCAACAGCTGAGCGGCAGGGGCTCACGGTTTGTTCGCTGTCGGGATTCAACGAGATCAGTTTCGGCATTCTAGAAGGCCGATTGCGGCACCATCTTGATCACGATTCCCAGAACCTCCTAGAGCAATGGACGCAGGATAAGGCTAACTTCAGGATTCCAAATGGTGAAAACCTGATCGATGTCCAGAGACGCGCCGTCCCGGATTTATTGAGCGTGTTTAGGGAGAACCCGAGTGGCACCATCCTCATCGTAGGACATCGCCACACGAATCTGGTGATACTCAGTGCCTTACTCGGATGGGATCTCCACTCCATTAAAGATATCCCAATTCAAAGTAAGTACGTGTACGAGATTCACCTTGGTCCAACTCCACGCATCTATACCATCTGCCTGACAGGAGAGGCACGGGGCAAACGACTTGAAGGGTTTCTCAGTGGCGAAGCTGTGACAAAAGCTTTCCGTACGCATGGTTAGAACACAGAGGAACCTATCACACACCATGCTAACCACTTGGATGAATACGAGAGATGTTTGGGAAATCGTGCCCACTCCTGGCGCGATATCAAGCCGCTCGACGCAATGCGGGATGGGTCGCCCCTTCTCCTCAAATCATCTGGAACCGAGCATACCCATTCACATCGAGGACATCATCCTTGGTCACATGGGTAGTCGTGGCACTGCACCAGAGTTCGCCGACACCTCTTTCGTTTTTGATCGAGGTTCGCTGTCTGTCCCTCGTTACAATGGAAGTCGATAATGGGCACTGCACACATACAACCGAACACCAGACACCTCACAGAATCCATGACAGCGCCTGATTGGGCAGCCATGCGTCGAGCCTTTCAGCCGTTCACAATTCCCCTGGATACGGTCCAGATCCTTCGATCATGTGTACCAGAACTCGCTGGCGATCCTTTCGAAATCAGGGAGTGTGCCATCCTCGACGCAAAGCTAAAGACATACCTCAAGCCGACCAGCAAGAAGAAGTCCTCGCTGTCCGCCTGCTATCAGCTCACTCTGCGAGAAGGAGTCACTGGTTCAATCTCTCAGCGAATCCTCTATATCAAGGTATTTCTTGGGGGCCAGAGTCGAGAGGTCTTGCACCAGATCACTCAGAATGGGATGTCCAACTCTGACTTTTGCCACGCCGTCCTCTTCGTGCCAGAGCATGATCTCATTCTATGGAGATTCCCTCATGATCCATCGCTTCCCCATCTGCGCCACCTAGTTGACCTCCTCGCAGTCGAACAATACCTCCCCGTCGAAGGTCTGACGCAGCTTGGAGTAGGGGGACGACCTCAGGTCTTAGAGCGGCATCTGGTCAATTATCGGCCAGAAATTCGTTGTACCAATCGGTATACCGTTTATGATGCCACGCAGGATTGGACCGGCGAACTGTTTGGAAAAACATTCGGCGATGCACAGGGGCAAGCCCTCTATGAGCGCCTACAATTTTTCTGGGATCGATCCCTGGCTGATCCGGAAGCGATGGCCATTGCACGGCCTCTCGGCTACAGCCCTGAGATCAACACCCTGTGGCAACGTGGCGTTTCTGGCACGCCGCTCCTCCAGACTCTTGTCCCATCCAACTACAAGCACTACATCGCAGCAGTTGCAAAGGGCCTCGCATCGTTGCACACCAGCAACGTACCCACATTGGCCACTCATTCGCCAGCCGACCATCTTGTCGAGATCCACAAGAAGCTGACGAAACTCTCCGATGCAATTCCGCAGCTCTCGGATCTGTTCGAGGATGTCGCGAACGCTATTGAACACACCGCGCCACATTCATCAACAATCCCGTTTCGCCCAATCCATTGGGACTTTCATATCGATCAACTCCTCGCTAACAATGGGGCAATCGTCTTTTGTGATCTCGACGAACTAGTCAACGGCGATCCGCTCCAGGACCTCGCAAACTTCGTGGTGGACCTCCATTTTCGTCGTGCTGATCACGAACTGGTAGCCCTCATCACAAAAGAACTGTGTCGCCAGTACGGGCAGCTGGTGGACTGGCCGGTCTCGGCCGAGCGGTTCGCTTGGCATACTCGCATTCAATTGGTGAATAAGGCCTATCGTCACTATCTACGGTTTGCCCCAGATTTCGAGGGGACGGTCGAGCAGATCAGCAGAGTGGCCCAGAGAGGATTTCTCCCATGAAAGACGAGTTTCCCGACAACACAACCATGGCAACGAAACCACGTGTCCTCATCTATTGTCAGCATGTCCTGGGAATGGGCCACCTCATCCGAAGCATGGCCGTCGCTCGTGCCTTACGGAACTGCACGGTCGTGTTCGTGAATGGAGGCGAATCCATCTCAGGCCTGGACATCCCATCGTGGGTCACAATCGTCAACCTCCCCCCAATTTCGTCTGATAGTGAATTCCAGCGATTGGACATTCACGGAGAAAGCACCACCCTGGAGCAGGTTCAACAAACCAGAAGGCACATGCTGTTCGAGCTCTTCGGTCACTTTCGTCCGGACGTCGTGATCATTGAACTCTTCCCATTCGGAAGAAAGCGGTTTGCGTTCGAATTGCTCCCGTTGCTGGCACACATCCGGCTTTCGGCCTCTTCGACAAAAGTCGTCTGCAGCCTGCGGGACATCCTCGTCACCAAACCGGACCCCACTCGCCATGAGGACTGGGTCGTCAGCCTCATGAACCGATACTTCGATCTGCTGCTGATCCATTCGGACCCGACGTTCCAAACCTTGGACGAGACCTTTTCTCGCTGCCAAGATCTCCGATGTGCGGTGCAATACACCGGCTTCGTCACGCAGGACTCCGACATGTCGGCGGATGTCCAGACAACAGACGGCCAACCTGCGTCTCACGGCGTGCCGCTGATTCTTGCGAGCGTCGGTGGAGGCCGTGTGGGGTATGAGCTGCTCGACAGCACCGTTCGCGCCTCTGCGCTTCTCATTCCAACTGTTCCTCATCGAACGTTGTTATTCACGGGCCCATACATGCCCGATCATCAGTATGAACAACTCCAGGCACTCGGAGTTCAATCCCCACACATTGAAGTCCGCCGTTTCACCACTTCATTCCAGTCACTGATGCGACGGGCCGCACTGTCCATCTCAATGGCCGGCTATAACACCTGCATGAATCTCTTGAGTACCGGCACTCGTTCGCTGGTGTGGCCCTTTACCGGCCATAAGAATGACGAGCAAACCATTCGAGCCAGAAAACTGGAGCAACGCGGATTGCTGACCCTGCTGGAGCCACCGGACCTCGAGCCGGAGCGATTGGCAAAAAAGATCGCGACCTCCCTGAACAGTTCTCAGGCTCATTCCGGGCATTCCATCAATACCCATGGCGGACAAGAGACGGCCATGGCGATTGAACGACTGGTAGCACAGCCTCACAGTCGAATCACTCGCACAGTATTGGATTCGACACCCAGGAACCAGACGGGCCACTGGCTCACCGAGCTCAAGCAATTCCTTGATGCACGAGAAGCCGAGGGACGGACCTTCCACCTGTTTCTTCGCGATGATGACGTCGATGAGGACGAAGACTCGTTGAAGCATCTGCTCGACTTGGTACTCGCCCGAGGTGTGCCAATGAACCTCGAGATCGTCCCCGGCCGACTTACATCAGCTTGTACGTCTGTCCTCAAGAACACCCTTCGAGCCGATCATGCCCTCTTGAGCCTAGACCAACATGGTTGGATGCATAGCAACCACGAAATAGAGGGACGCAAATGCGAGTTCGGCCAGTCACGCTCCTTGAGCCACCAACGAGAAGACATTGCACGGGGAAAAGCTATTCTTGAGTCCACATTTGAGGACTGTTTCTATCCAGCCTTCACACCTCCATGGAATCGCTGCACCACAGACACCTACCGAGTTCTTGATGAGCTTGGATTCCAGGTCTTCTCGAAGGACCGTGGGAAGGACCGTGTCACCGAGTACCGATTCACAGAGATTTCCACGACACTGGATCTCTACACCTGGAAGGCAGGGGCCCGTATGAAGTCTGTGCACGAGATTGTTCGTGAGTTCATGGTTCAGTTGGACACACTCCCTGTCGTAGGACTGCTGTTGCATCATAAGGTCATGACTGCGGAGGCATTCAGTTTTCTCGATCAGATTCTTTGCGAACTGATGCATCGCACCGTGGTACGAGTTCATACCTTCCGCACATTGCTTCCGCTCATGCGAGAACCCCAGGCGGTGGCACGATGAAACAGACAGATAGCTCCCGTCGAGGGAATGCTCGATTTCGCGCCATTATCGTCTCACACTTACGCTCAGCCAAGCGCCATCTCGCCCTAGCCGCCAGCTGTCTCCTAGGCGTCTCCCTGATGCAACTGCTGGCGCCCTGGCCGCTCAAACTGATTTTTGACTATATTCTGCTTCAGAAACCCATACCGCCATCATTGGCCATCCTCGAGCCGCTCCTACAGTCATGGCCACTGACCCTGTTGGCCGTCCTTGCTGGATCAATCGCCATTATTGCAGCCCTAAACGGTGCCTTGTCCTATGCCCAATCCTTCGTCACGAGTAAGATCGGCCACAGCCTGGTTTTTGCTATTCGGCAACATCTCTTTTCCCATGTTCAAGCTCTGTCGTTGTCCTTCCACTCACAGACCCGTTCTGGCGAACTCTTAACGAAGCTAGCCAGTGATACCCAGACATTGAAGAGTGCCTTCACCGATATTCCCCTAGCCGTGTCCGGGCATACCCTGACATTCCTCGGCATGTTTGTGATCATGTTTGCCATCAATTGGGAACTCAGCCTGATCATCCTGGCCACAATGCCGATCCTCGTCACGGCACTCTTTATCTTGAATCGGAAAATCCTCGCGACCACACGTGATCAGCGGGAGCGGGACAGTCACATGACCTCACGACTGAATGAACTACTGTCATCTATCTCAGTCGTACAGACCTTCGGGCGGGAACGAGTCGAGCAAGGCCGTTTCGAACAAGAAAGTACGAAACACCTTCACACTGGGCTTCGTACTGCCAGGACAACCGCAGCAGTCACACGAGTGGTCTCGATCATCGGCGCGATCAGCACAGCCATCACCGTCTTTTTAGGGGCCTGGCAAGTGCTGAAGGCGCGCATGACCCCAGGCGACCTTCTGGTCTTCGCCAGCTACATCCGAAATTTTTATAGCCCCATTAAAGACCTGTCCAAGCTCTCGGCGCAGTTTTCCCAAGCCATGGTTAGTGCCCAACGTATTGCTGATTTACTGGGTAACGAACCGGACATTCAAGACCGTCCGGACGCCGTCAAAGTGAATCATCTACACGGCGACATTCGTTTGGAGCACGTCTCATTCAGCTATCTCAAAGGATGCCCAGTGCTCCAAGATCTCTCTCTCCAAATTGAGCCTGGTCAACGCGTGGCTCTGGTCGGACCGTCCGGAGCGGGAAAGTCGACATTGGTCAATCTGCTACTCCATCTCTATCAGCCATCTCAGGGAACGATCTTCCTCGACGGCAGGAGTCTTGCCGACTATGAGCGCGAGTCACTCCGCCATTCGATCGGCATGGTACCGCAAGAGACACTCTTGTTTCGAGCCAGCATCGCAGACAACATTGCGTACGGCATCGAACAGGCGACTCCTGAGCAGATTATCAAGGCGGCCCGAGAGGCTAACGCTCATGAGTTCATCATGGACCTCCCCGATGGATATGAAACAGTCATCGGGGAACGGGGGAGCACCTTGTCCGGTGGACAACGGCAACGGATTTGCCTCGCACGCGCACTCGTCAAGCAGCCATCGATTTTGATGCTTGATGAACCCACCGCCTCGCTGGACCACCGATCGGCCACCTATGTCCGTGAAACCATCACACGGATCCAGGCCGATCGGACCACGATCGTCATTACCCATCACTTAGTCGGAATGGATCTGTTCGATCA
>JAHBWO010000069.1 GCA_019636945.1 Nitrospira sp.
TTAAGTTTCATATTCTTAGTTTGAGGTTTTTGAATGTCATACATCTTGAGACTTTGGACGTGAAACGTGGAACTCAAGATCGAAGGAACGAACGACGCTTCAGGAATGATGCGAGACGCGGTCATGGCAATTCCTCCAGCACACCGCGTCGGATCGCCGTGATCGCTTGGGATGCGGATTCGGCGAGACCAGGGTGTGTGGTCTTGAGGGTTTGCACCTGCGAGAGATACTCCAGGGTTCTGGCCAGGAGGCGATAGATGTCGCCTTCAGCCATGGTGGTCAGCCGACAGAGTCCGATCCAGGTGAGGGTCGGGTCGGCGACCCAGCGTTCCACGAGGGCTGCCACATCCGCGCGGAGGAGCGGAGGATCTTCGTAGGGCGATAAGCTCTCCGCGAGTTTGCGAACTTGCCCGAGCAACGAACTCAATCCTGTACTGATGCGAGGAAAGGCTCCAGGGCGATCATCATCGTGGGCCAGACTGGCCAGAATACCGGCGAGGAGGGACGGATCTGCGCCGGTGAAGGCCTCAGCACGAATCAGTTCGGTAATGAGCAGCGAATGGTCGATTCGGATCAGTCGTGCCCATTCTCCCTCCGCCGTCAGCTGCGTCGTCAGGGTGAGATAGCCGAATTTCTGTAAGACCTCGACGCGCTCTTGGAACCGATGCCAGAGACTGGTGCGCAGGGCCTGAATGGATTTGGTATGCCGCTGTTGTTCCTGCCGGATGCGTGACGCAGTGAGAAAGTCTTTTTGGCAGGCGGATCGCGAGGGACAGGTCGGACAAGAAAAATCTTCGAGTGATTGAACGACGGTGTCGGGGAGCGGCTCGCCATCGGTGGACATGAGAATTGGGAGGAGGGGTAACCGGAGCGGCAATTCGTCAAGCTGGTGGCTGAGCCGATCGAACGTGTCGGTGGAGCACCAGGGATAGGCCGATGTTTCGGGACAGTCGTAGGTGCGGTCGTAGACTTCCTTCACGCTGGTGACCGGACATTCCGTGACGGCGCTTTCCGGTCTCAACACGGTGAGCATCGAATTCCTCTGGCCTTTGCTCCGATATTGGCGAAGCACGATGCCTCGTCCCCTGCTGAACCCAACGACCCGTCCTGGCGTCAGAAACGGCAGGCGCGCTGCGATTTCCGGTGGTTCAGCGCGATAGGTCGGATGGCGTGTATGACGGTGTCTTCGCGCATGGTCGAAGGTGTGCCATTGGGTGATCCAGTCCGTACAGACACGAGGGCCGAACGGTTCCATCTTCACGTGGAGGGCGTCGAGCTTCTGCTCGAGAATCTCGGCCCGCTGATTCAACTGAAACTGAGCAAAACTCTTGGCCAGGATCCCTTGGATGTGTTCGTGGGGATGGGCTTTCAAGAGATTCAAGACCATCGGATAGCTGATCGTAAACTGGCTGTCGATGGCTTCCGGCTGTCCGGTCAACCCCTTGGTCAGCACCGACAGGTCGATATAGGGCGAAGGGGTAATTACGGCAAATCCGACATGGTCCTTTCCGCGCCGTCCGGCTCGCCCAGCAATCTGCTGGACTTCGCCAGCCGTCAAGTCGGTAAAGTCCCGGGATTTACGGATGCTGGATTGTGTGATCACGACCGTGCGTGCTGGAAAGTCGACACCGGCCGCCAATGTCGTAGTGGCAAAGACCGCGTCAAGATGTCCTTGGCGCATTAATTCTTCGATGGCGATTTTCCACGTCGGCAGGTGCCCGGCATGATGTGCAGCCACGCCGATGCGTTGCACGATGGGAATCAGCGGGTGTTCGGCAATACTGGGGTGTTGAACCATGACCCGCTCAAGTGCCTTCGCAATTGCATCTTGCCGTACGGGCGGCAGTACGAAGTTGGCATGGTCGAAGGCTTCCATGGCTTCATCACAGGCTCGCCGTGAAGTGAGAAAGACGATCGCGGGAGTGAGATGTTTCTGACGGAGCGCGGAAATCAGGTCAACCGGATGGATCGACGGAGGCATGCAGCTTCATTCCTTTTGAGATGACCACGAGGCCCGATTCCGTGACGGTAAATCGCTGTGCGTCGGCCTCTCGGTTATACCCGATCTCTGTCTGAGGAGGGATCGTCACATCCTTGTCGATGATGGCGCGTCTGATCCGACTCTGTGCTCCGATCGTGACATTTTCCATCACGACGGACTCACGGATATCAGCATGGTCGTGCACGTGCACGTTTGGGGAGAGGACGGAATTCTGGACCCGCCCACCCGAGATGATGCAGCCGCCGCACACGATTGAGTCAAGCGCGACACCCATGCGGCCTCCCTGGAAATCCTGGGCGAAGACGAACTTGGCCGGTGGAAACTGCCCCTGATAGGTTCGGATCGGCCACTCCGCGTCGTAGAAATTGAACTGCGGATCCACGGAGACCAGGTCCATATTGGCTTCCCAGTAGGCATCGAGCGTTCCGATATCACGCCAATACTTGACCGCTTTCTTGTTCGCGTCTTGAAATTTGAAGGCATAGACCCGTTTATCGGCGATCATCTTCGGGATGATATTTTTCCCGAAGTCGTGCGCGCTGCCTTCTTTGGCATCGGCGAGGAGGTATTCGCGGATCACCTTGGTGCGGAAGAGATAGATCCCCATCGAGGCAAAGGCGTGGTCCGGATCGTTGGGGAGCGGAATGGGATTCGCCGGTTTTTCATCGAATCGGGTAATCCGGTAGTCTTCGTTCACGGCAATCACACCGAAGCGAGAAGCTTCTTGGATCGGGATGTCGATGGCTCCCACGACCGCATCCGCGCTCGTCGCGATGAGCCAGTGATACATCTCCGCGTAGTTCATCTTGTAGATGTGGTCGCCCGCGAGAATCAGCAGGAACTCAGGGTGTTCATCATCGATCAAGAACATGTTCTGATAGACCGCGTCGGCCGTGCCTCGATACCAATCTTCGCTGATGCGTTGCTGAGGAGGAACCGAGGCGATGTATTCGTCAAGGTCGGCGCTGAGAATGTTCCAGCCGGCTCGAATATGTCGATCGAGTGAATGGGATTTATATTGGATAAGGACGGCGACTTTACGGAGCCCCGAGTTCAAACAGTTGCTGAGCGTAAAATCGATGATGCGATATTTTCCGCCGAAGGGAACCGCAGGTTTGGCCCGTTGTGCGGTGAGGGGATTGAGCCGCTCACCTTTTCCTCCGGCCAGGACCATCGTGAAGATATTCTTCATCTTTTTGATTGTATCAGGACCGTCTTGAAATAGAAAGAAAGCGGAATCGTTGACTTCCCGTGCCATGCGGATAATACTAGCCACCAGAACGTCGCCTTGAGCCGCTCGGCTTGATCGGCCATGAACAGAAGGAGTGAGCATGAAGCGAGATGTTGTCATCGCGGCTCTGCCACGAGTCGAGTCCAGACCGGTCACGAAGCTGGCGGAGAGAACCTCGGACCCACTACGGAACATGGCCTTGCGGCTGGAAAAGTTGGAAGAGCAGATCCAGAAGTTGTCTGAACTGGTGCGTGATCATGCGGAAGATATGGATCGACTGGTTCGAATCGTGGCTGAGAACCAGGATGTGGTTCGCCAGCAGTTGCTTCGTAAACATCACGAGAAGGTTCGGGTGCGGAAACATCTTCGAGAACTCGGTTCATGAGGTCGCTGCAGATCGCCGACCTGACTTAGGGGTCAGGTTAAGTGGCTCTCGTCCGTTCTGATCCGACTCTCACCACGATACGCGTCCCGTCATCGGCATCGTTTCACAGAATCATGCACACACTCATGTGTAAACAGGGGATGCTTCGAACCATCGAGAGAGGAGTGTCATTATCGTGAATCAATTGTGTTTGTTCTTCCGACTGGGAGTGATCGGATTGTTGAGCGTGATGGGTGGGGCAGGCTCTCTGTGCGCTTGGGCGGAGGAGAGTCGGGTCTGGGCCGTTCAGGTGCCGTATGATGCTCCACCGGTCAGTCCAGATGTGCCGGATGTCTCGATCCCACCCAATAAGACTCCACTCGGCCCGGATGAGCTCAAACGAGCTGAGGCGTTGTTGCCGTTGCTGGAAGGGAAACAAGAGTTTTGGGCCATGGGGGAATTCGTCCATTTGGGTGAGTCATCGGTTCCGGTGCTGGTCAAGGCCTTGACCATGTCCAGCCCCAGAATCCGGTACAATGCGATTGAAACGCTGCTGATGATGAAGGGGGTGGCAGGCGTGCCGGCTCTCGTCGAGACCGCAAAGGAGCCGAGCGAACTGTCGCGAGTGCGGGAACATGCGTTACGAGTGGCGGTTCGCCTGGATGCGGCGAAAGCCTCCGAAGCCCTGGAGCTCATGGCCAAAGATCCCAATCCATCCGTGAGAAAGGCCGCTGCGTTTGAATCGCGGTATATCCGCCAGAAGGCCGTCATACCGATCCTGATTCCCATGGTCAGCGATGAGGAACGGTTCGTGGCGCTGTCGGCGCTGCAATCGCTCTGGATTCTGACCCGCCATGAAACTGAATTTCACGATTGGGATACCTCGACGAAGCAGGATCGTGCGGCCTGGTCGAGTGAATGGGTCGAGTGGTGGGACATCAATAAGGAGACCTTTGAGATTCCGGAACCTCGCCGACCCAAGCGGAGCCTGTGACGGGACGCTGAGGAGGTTGCGGGCTCGAAGACGGCTATGGTACGAATACTGTAGAGGGTATGACAGTGAAGACAGGAACCATGCTGAAAATCGCCAAGTTGGGGAATCCGATCCTCCGGAAAGTTGCGGCGCCGGTTGATCCACGAGAGATCAAATCGTCGGAGATCCAGCGGTTGATCGACGACATGTTCGAAGTGATGTATGACGAACCGGGTATCGGGCTGGCGGCGCCTCAAGTCTCACGCTCGATTCAATTGGTCGTCATGGGCTGCAAAGGGGAAGGAGGCTTTCCCGAAACGGTGCTCATCAATCCGTCGATCGTCTATTACGGACCGGAACAGGTGGAGAATTGGGAAGGGTGTCTGAGTGTCGACGGCTTGAGGGGGAAAGTCACCAGACCGTCACTGGTGCGGGTCAAGGGGTTGGACCGGAAGGGCAAGGCCTTGGATTTTGAAGCGACGGAATTATATGCGGTCTGTATTCAACACGAGCTTGATCACCTGATCGGCAAAGTGTTTCTTGATCGTATGACGGATATGTCTACCCTTACCCAGCTGGAAGAATTCTCACAATATTGGCAAAAAGAATCGAGTAACGTCATTTGATGCCTGCCTCGCTGGACCGCTTGTGAAAGTCCTTCTTCGTGTCCTGCAGTATCTGAGACCCCATCGTACGCTGGCCGTTCTGACCTTGCTCTGCGCCGCCTGTGCGACGGCGATGGAGCTGGTGCCGCCCTGGGTCATCAAGATCATCATCGACGATGTGATTCAAGCCAAGCAGGCCTCGCTACTGCCGGGGGTGATCGGGCTTCTGGTCGGTGCCTATGTGCTCAAGAACCTCTTTGCTTCGTTGCGCATCCGGCTCAATAACCAACTCGAGCAGACGGTGGTGCACGATCTTCGCCGGCACATCTTCGCCGCGCTGCAACGCCTATCGATCACCTATTTCGAGAATCGCTCGACGGGAGAGATTATGTCCCGTGTGACCAACGACACCGAACATGTCGAGCGGATTTTTATCGATGGACTGGAGGGGATGATGACGGCATCGTTGACTCTGGTCGGCATCACAGGGCTCTTGTTCATGCTGAATTGGAAGCTGGCGGTGCTTGCGCTGCTGCCGATCCCGCTGCTCGCCTTATCGGCCAGTTGGTTCACATCCAAGGTACACGGCTACTATCGGGAGACCCGCCAGAGTGCCGCGGAGCTGAACGGCTACTTGCAAGATGCTCTGTCCGGTATCAGAGAAACAATGGGATTTGGTCGCCAGGGGCACGAGCAAGCACGATTCGACCGGTTGAGCCAGGCCTACAGCGACAAGAATCTTAAGGCGATGGTCTTATGGTCGATGTACTCGCCGGGGATGATTCTCGTCGGGGCTTTTGGAACTGTGTTGATCCTCTGGTATGGCGCCGGCGAGGTGATGGATGGGCGGCTCACACTGGGTGAGTTGGTGTTGTTTCTTTCGTACTTAGCGATGTTCTATGTGCCCATCAACCAGATTCACTCGGTCAATCATATGCTGCAGCATGCCTTGGCCGCGAGTGAACGGGTCTTTGATGTATTGGATACGGTGCCCGATGTAGCCGATCGTTCAGGAGTGGTTGCTCCAGACCATCGTGCGCAGGGTGAGGTGCATTTCGAGCAGGTACGGTTCCACTATCGACCTGACGTGCCGGTTCTCAAGGGCTTCTCAGCAAGGGTTTCAGCCGGAGAACGTGTGGCGTTGGTGGGGATGAGCGGAGCAGGGAAGAGCACGCTTTTGAAATTGTTGATGCGGTTTTATGACGTCACGGACGGAGCGATTCTGATCGATGGGAAAGATGTGCGTGATCTTCCTCTTACCTATCTTCGTCAGCAGATCGGGTTTGTGCAACAGGAACCTTTTCTTTTTAATGGGACCGTCAAAGAGAATCTCTTGTACGGCGATTTAAACGCGGATCAGGATCGGCTGGAAGCAGCGGCGCGAGCCGCCCGGGCCCATGAGTTTATCGCTGCGTTGCCGGAAGGTTACGAAACTTGGATCGGTGAACGGGGTGTGAAACTCTCCGTGGGGCAAAAACAGCGGGTCTCGATCACCCGGGTGTTGCTGAAAGATCCCCCCATCGTCATCTTCGATGAGGCGACATCCAACATTGATACGGAGACCGAAGTCAAAATCCGGGAGGCGTTGAACGAGCTCACTGCCGGACGCACCACCTTTATCATCGCCCATCGCTTATCAACGTTACACGATGTAGACAGAATTCTCGTACTCGAAAACGGCCGGTTAGTTGAAGATGGTCGGCATGAGGAGTTGCTGAGCCGGGGTGGAGTGTATGCGAGTCTCTATGAAGCCCAGTTCCAAGTGTGACGGGATGCTTGCGGGTCAATAGTCAACGGTCATTAGCAAGAAGGAAACAGCCGGCCGTTCTGCGAATGACCGATGACAAATGATCAATGGCGAGTCGGCCCCTACTTGCGGCTATGGCGAGATCGTATTGAGGTGGTTGCGGTTGTAAATTCGAGCTGGTTATACTTCCGAAGAAGAATGAGGGAGTGGGGAGATTTATGGTGCTGGTGTACGAAAGTGATCCACTGGACGATGAGCATGCGCGCGGGCGGTTTTATCATGTCTGTCGAGGGCGTATTGATCAGACTCCCTTGAATGTTCCAGAACTAGATCGGCCCTACGAGTGCCCACAGTGTGGGATTGACCTCGAAGCCGAAGATTTCTTTATGGCTCTTCAGAAAGGATCGGTATAGACCCCATGGCTACAAGCACAGGACGAAAAACGGTCGGCGTGTCGCGTGGCTTGATGATGCTCTGCGACATCTGTTATGCCCAGGTGATTGCGGACAAGCTCACGGATGAAAAGAATTTTGTCGCAGACGCGGACACGCTGTTCGATACCATCTGTTGCGGTTGCACCGATATCAACCGCCCCCTCATCGACGACATGGCCGGCAGCGGGGAGTGAGGGTGAAGCGTTGGTCGTGAAGCGCGAAGTGTCAAAGATGAAATCTCCAGCGCCAGGGAGGCGCACTCCAAAAATTGAGATGACCAGCATCTCCAAGCACAGCCGCTGGCTGTTGGTCATGGGTGAGGAACTGTTCGTGTCGTCTAAACAGTTTCCCTGGTTCAAGGATGTGACTGAATATTGCATGGCTTCATGCTCATCACTTGTATTGGCCGGATCTCGATGTGGAAATCTATCAAGCATCCCTCTAATCTCGAAAGCCTATGCCCAGCAAGGCATTCCAGTCGAATAACAAGTTGGCCCATATTTGAATCTAAGCGATACGAGAAGCCCCAACCCTTCTGAACTGCTTTCAGTGAATGCGGCGATATCAATCGCATTCTCGTTGATGGCAAGGCCAACAGCTTGCTGCCAAAAGCCGCGGCGCATTTTGAAAAGTCCATGAGATCATTGCCGAGGTTCGGTTTTAGGATTTAGACTACCGACGCCATAGAGGCCAGGATCGGAAGGGTAAGTGACCGGGAGGATGACTGGCTGCGTATGTGATTGAGCGGGTTTGGAAACCGACGTGCCGGGTGAGCGTACCGTGTATCTGTTTTAGCATCTCTTGAACGCGCAGAGGTTTGGCCATCATTGTGGCGGAGGCCGTATGAGCCATCCCGCATCAGGCCTTAGCCCGGATTCCGCAGTTGAAATCCGACGTGCGTTCACAAGTTTTGGTTAATCCAAATGAATTCCTGTATCACTACCACGACGGCTTTTCACCACGTTCAACTGCGGCGCAGTTCAAAACCAACAATGTAAGGCATTGACTATTGAGGCAGTTTTTAAAATGGCCGTTGGCCTGTTTCGTCTACTGCAGAATCCGGGCTTAGTGCTCTTCGCGCATGTGCAACAGATCGATGGGTCGATGCATCGATCGTCGGTGCGGGGATAGTTCTTCAGATCGTTTCGAGTGTTCCAATTCTTCGTGCGGTGGTGTCTGCGTATGGGGGCGAGTTGTTCTAAAGTGGACCAGATCTTTTGAAAAGAGCACATCTAAGGTCCAATCCAAGGCCACGAGGACTTTTTTTTCAAATCGAGGTAATTTGAACAGGTAGATCGTCCTCCACAGCCACCAGGCAATGAATCCCGAAAAGTTCACGCCGAGAATATTGGCGACACCGGTCCGTTTTCCAATCGGAGCCAGGAGCCCGATCGTGGAGTACACAAACGGTTTCTTCCAGCCTTGTCGCACGGTGGCCAGAACATTCTGCGCTGCGATCCGTCCTTCCCGCAGCGCGTGTTGCGCGGTAGGGGGATGGTATTCCCCGGTCTTGCCATTCGGCACGAGCGCACAATCACCCAAGGCCCACACTCCAGACCACTCAGGAACCTCTAAATACTCGTTGACGAGAACACGACCTCTCGCCTTGGGGCAGGGCAGGGTGTCTAAGAGGGGATGCGGGCTGATCCCGGCCGTCCATACCACCGTATTTGTAGTAATCGTCGTCCCATCGCTCAATGTGATATCCTGGTTTTTCACGGCGGTCACTTTACAATTCGAGTGGATTTCCACCTCTTGTTCGGCAAGCTTACGCTGGGCGTAGGTGCCGAGCTTCTCGCCGAGTTCCGGTAAAATGACGGGCCCCGCACTGACCAGGATGACCCGCAGCCTGTCCTCCCGTAGATGGGGAAAAAAGCGGATTGCCTCCCGCAGAAAATCATTCATGGCGGCAATGGTTTCGACGCCGGCAAAGCCGCCTCCGGCCACGACGAAATTCAGTAAGCCGGTGCAGAGGGAGGCCCCACATGCGAAGTCGGCCTCTTCCAGATTCGCGATGAGATGATTGCGAAGCGCAATCGCGTCACTTAGCGATTTCATCGTGAACGCGCGCTGTGCTAAACCGGGGATCCCGAAGAAATTCGTGGTTGACCCGAGGGCCAACACCAGGTGGTCATACGGCAGCGAGTGGCAATGTAGCTCGTGCCCATGTGACACCCCGACGCGTCGATGTACGAGATCGATGGATTCGATCTCGCCATGAAAGAAGGTCACCCGTCTCAGCAACTTTCTGATCGGGCTGACGATATTCGTGATATCGAGGTCGCTTGCGGCGACTTCGTGTAGCATCGGCGTAAAGAGAAAAAAGTTATCGTGGTTGACGAGGGTGACGTCCACGTTGGCTCCTCGCTCCAGCGCGCGTTCGAATTCCAAGGCGGCGTACATCCCGCCGAAGCCGCCACCCAGAATCAGCACCCGTGGTTTGTTATTAGCCATACATTCTCATTGACACCATCTCAGGTTCCTCAGCCAAGGGAGTATCGCTGCAGCGAGTTGCAGTGCGGTCAGGCCGGGTTGAGACCGGTGATTCACTGGTGCTCTGGTCTATTGAAAGTGAGTTGATAAGTGCTTCCTGTGCGATACAGCGCGATCAGCTGTTTCCTGCTCAGGCGATCGATGGCGAGAAAGAGTTCGCTCCATGCGAAGTCCGAGTGCCCGATCGCCAGCACGTCATCCATCATCATAACTCTTCGCCGTTGAAGCATCTGCAAGATGGCTTGTTCTGTCTCACCATGTCTCGCGACCATGATTCGTTCCCTCCTTTGCCTCAAGCCAGAACTTCTTCAAGTCCCAGGACGGATTCTCGTTCCATGTCCTGCTCCATCGCCGCCATTAACAGCTTGGTTGCTGACATTTCTCCACAACGCGGACAACTCACCTCGTTCCTCTTGGTTTCCAGTCCCCTTATCGATGAAGGCTGATTTGATGTAACTCCTTAGGCAGTGCAAGAGGTCACCCTGGCAGATCGTCTGTCGACAGCAGTACACCACATCACTTCGTTTATCAGGATAGGATTAGGGCCCTCATACCTGTGGGAGTTGGCTGCTGCGCTCTGTAGGAAGGATCTGACAAGGGAGCGCTCAGGAACAGGAGGAGTCAGTTGCTACCCGTGACTGCGTAAGCACCACTGCGGGTCTAAGTATGAACGCCCGCCGATCGGAATTGAACCCCTATCAAGATTCAAGAGAGATCGATCCGATTCTTCTGCATGCCGACTCCATAACAGGCGATGCCTCACCGCACTTCCAACCGGCCTTCCTGGCCCTTCTCGCGATGGCTCTTCACGAAGGGGAGCTTCCTATCGCAATAGATGGCAAAGGAACCCGGGATTGTGGGGGTGAAGGTGATCATCCGATTTTCTCCGGCCGGAAGTTCTGCTTGGATGTGCAGCCCGAATCGAGGATCGTCTATGATGACACTGTGTGGCACCACCCATGTCACGCTCTTGAAGGTCAGTTCGACCGGTTGCCCGGCGATGACGATAAGGTGGTGAGGGGTAAACGTGAAGCTGTCGACTTCGACCATCGCGCGTTGGACACCGTCTGAGTCGATGGGAACACTGATCGTGAGTGGACTGCCCGCGACCAGGAGAGATATCGGCAGAAGCAAGCCCATCACAACCAAGAATTCCATCGCGAACGGTTTACGTGCGACACGGAGGTAGAGATCCATCAGCCCTTCCTCGTGGCCTCTATTGTGGAAAGGTACAAGTTACTCGATAACCCAAATGGCAAACCCTTGTCCCTTTCGAACAAGATCCTCGCCGACATGCGTGGAGCGAATTTCCCTGATCCATGAACGGGTGTGTCGGCCAACGACCAGCGTCCCACATTTCCAAGTCTGTGCCACCTTGAGCATCTCGTGGGCGATATCAGGGCGGTGAATGGGTGAAGAAAAACTTGTGCTGACTTCGTTTGGGGACAATCCGCCCTGGAGGAGGATGGCCAGAGCCTTATCGAGCGACGCGTGGGCATTGCGCTTCGCCGTTTCAATCCATCGTGTTTGGTCTTGACGAAGTTCGCCACTTAAACGCTGTTCTAATTGAGGGTGTTCAGCTCCTCCGAATTCTAGAAGTCCTGGTGGAATGGGTGGGAGTACATGTAGCAGACGCACGTGGACATCCGTGCGTCCCCGGAGGATCTGACTGACGTAGGAGACTGCCTTGAGCGATGCGGCGGACTCATCCACTGCAATCAGGAATTTCTCTGTCCTATCCATAAGTATGGCCGGTTCTTGCTCAGCTGCTCTCTCAACCACCCAGTCTTTCGCCGTAGACACTTCTTCTAGCCGAAATACCCTTGCCGCGCAGGGAATCATACAGGCGAAGGCTTTGAACGTCTGCCGAATCCACTCCACATCGGTCACGACGGCTATGCGATCCCAACGAAAGAGATACTCCATTCCTAGCTTGAAGTCCTCCCACAAGGCTCTCGGTTCCACCCCGGAAAAGTTGGGGTCTATCTGAAAGTACAGGCGGACCTTCTGGTAGTCTGCCAGGGCCTGTGCGACGGTGGGAATGAAGACATGTTCGTAATCTCCTTTGGTCACTTGGTTTTTGTAGGCAAAGCCCATGACTGTCGGAGGAAATTCTTCCAAGACCTCAATCATATGACCCTCCTCTAAAACGGGGATATCGGTACGTTCGTTGTCAAGAGTCTCACGGATGTCGGAGCGCCATCACTGGTTCTTGTGTGCGCTCAAGCTTCTCGTGCAATATCTACGATCCGACATAACTCTCAGAACTTGTCGATCACCCATTCTCGCACCAGTCCCAGATAGGTCTTTTCCCGACGAAGCCTCCGAATCTGTGCTTCGATATCCGCCAACATACAGTCGATTCCCCGCATCCTCGCTGAGAGGCTGATCCACTTCTCGTGAACAGGTTGCCGAACTTGTTCACCATTCATGACTTTCAACGGAGTCTGGGCTGAATGAGTCACCTGATCCTTCCAACGTGTCATCTTGGATCCCCCTCCTCAATTGTCGTGAAGCCTATTTCGCGAGGTGTCCTAGAACTGGTCAAGGAGCTGTTGCCTCTTTGTTTGATAGTCGTTCTCTGTGATCAAACCCTGTTCATGGAATCGCTTGAGTGCCCGGAGCCGCTCTTCGAGCAACAGAGGGGCAGAAGCCTCGTTGGATGAAGATGATGGGTGTGTTTGCCCAGAAGTTACACGATCTGCTACGCCTCCGGGGAGCATCGCTTGATAGTCGATACGCAGTTCGGAGGGAGTGGACGAAAAAATACTTGTGGGTGCAGCGGATTCTCGCACGACGGTCTGATGTTGTCCCGCGACCAGATCGTAGTGCGGTCCAGCATCAGGGCGGAGTGGGCGCTCCCAGAGTAACCGGCGTGTGCTAGGCATGGTCACGACCTTCCGATAGTTCGCCAAGATGAGGTGGAGCGAAGGTCCATCCGCAAACCAGCCGCCGGTGATGACTTCAGTCATGTTCACGTCGTTCAGGCGACTGATGCCAAACACGACACATTCATCGGGTCGGGCTTGGGCAAAGGCTTCGCTCAAGGCTGTGCTGAGGTGGTTGATCTCGTCTGGCGTGAAGGCGGGGAGCATCGGACCTGGCGGGTCACGGAACAGGAGGCCTTCGGCTTGGCGTTGCACCTGCAGCGTTAAAAGCACCGACGCCCATTCCTCAGGACGTAACTCCAGTGGATGCGTCAGGTGACGAGAGGATGTCCTGCAAGATTCCTCCGACAGCTGTTGGATCCGGACGAATCGATTCTCCTCCTCACACCGCTCGCAGGCGAGCCTGGCCGTGGGAGTGGCAGCTCCCACGAGTGCGATGCTGAGACAAAGCCCTACCCCAGCGACCAGGCACAGACTCAGCACAAACGGTTGTTTGCACAATTTTCGCATGGCCCCCACCACTCGTGGTGCACCTTCGAGCAGAAGCGCAAGGTGCACGTTGTTATGACCCGTACTCATATCTTCTCTTCTTAAAAGGCAAAATCGATCCCAGACAAGATGGTCTGGCCATGTAAATCGCCGCCGCCAGTTCCCACTTTAGCGGTCTGAAAAAAGTTGTATTCCATGTGGAGTGCAATATCGGTGCGGCTGGATTGATGGAGATAATACCGCCCCATGAACGTATGGGAATTGACGTTGTTATAGTCCTTGGCAAAAGTCGGATCCCCTTGCTGAATATTTCGGATCAAGTCGTACCGATAGGAGAACAGCCACCCTGGGGAATGGATCACCGGCAGCAGGGTGGGATACCAATCTAACTGGACAAAAGCCCCGTACCAGGCTGCCCGCTGCGCGTTGTTGATCCCTTGGGAGACAAAGAGATTCTTGCTGTCGTTGCCATACATCAAGGCGCCAAAGAGGTTCCACTGTCCATCGAAGGTGAGGCTGGCGTCACCTCCGATACGGTAAAACGGTTGTCCACTGCCGGCCACGGCTTGGCAAGTCGGACAGGTGGCATTGACGACCGTGGGCGCCGTCCCATAGGCCCCAAACAATCCGATCCGCTGTCCCGTGACGACGCCATAGCCGCCGAACGATTGGGTCATATGCCCATAGAAATTCATGTTCCGGCCACCCGTGCCGCAGGTCGTTCCGGTAGAGCATCCGCTGAGTGGCCCGGAGAAGGCATTGGTGGTAAGGGCTGCTAAGCTGTAGCGGAAGTAGCCCTCCGTGGCCGTCGTCTTCTTAATCCCGGTAAGTTCGAGCCCGGGCTGATTCTCGCCGATCGCAAACGAATTAGGATTGAGATAGGAACTCGTCGACGTGCCGCTGATAGCCGTGGTGTAGGGTGTTCCTGGCAAATAGTGGTAGAGGACAAATGGCGTATTCAACGTCGGACTGCGTTTCTCGCTGAAGGGGACATCCAACTCAAATTTTCCGACCTTCATATTGAGTAGATAATCACCTGGCTTGCTCTTGACCCCGAGGTACTGTTCTAGGCGCATCAGCCGCACAAACGCCGCCTCCAGATCACTGTCACTGGCACCCGTCCCGAATCCGGCGCTCCCCAGTCCTGGGGTAAACACGAGCCCAAAGGCAATGTTGCGATGGATTGTTCCGTAACTGAGGATGTCTAACCCGGTGAACCCGAATCCGCCACTAGTCACGCCGGTGGCGTCGGTCCGCACGCTGGCCCGTTGATAGCCCACCGTCGTCCGGAACGAGACCGGAATGTACCCCATGGAGATACTTTCATAAGTAGGCAGATCTTGTTCCGAATCCACTTGATAGCCTTGATCGCGAAACACATTTCCCGGTGTCGTTGAGCTTCGGAAACCCCGGCACGTGACAGACGTTGCAGGAGAATCCGTACTTTCTCGCAAACGCAGGAATGGCCTGCGCGTCCGCGACGAGCTGGCTCCAGTCATAGCCCACCAATGCAATCAGGCCTAGGAACATGACGAGGGCCTGTAATCTGATGCGATGTCTCATAGTCCTCTGTACTCCTTTCAACACTCGGCCGGAATAAGGGTGGCGGCTTTATGCAAATTGGATTGGGAAGCACCGTCGGCCTACTTATCCTCCGGTCTTGTGCCCATTGGTCTGGTGGCTCTGGGTTTTACAGAAGGTCCGTAGATACGCGACCACTTTCCACCCCTCATCCTCACTGAGGAGATTGGGGATGGTGGCCGGCATGCTCGTCCCAGCACTGCCGTACTTGATGATCCAGAAGAGTTCGCCGTCATCACGATCCATCTGAAAGGCACAATCGGTGAAATCGCGCGGGTGGTTCTTGACATGCATATGGTTGGTCGGCCCATCTCCCTTCCCACTTACGCCATGGCAGAGATGGCAGGTGCCTTTCCCCTCGTAGAGCGCTTTGCCGGCGTCCACAATCTCCGGTGAGGCTTTTCGCGCGTTGCCGAATGGCGCCTCGAGGGCAATAGCTTTCTCGATATGGGCATCAGGCACTCGGTTATCGATTGGTGGGCGCGAGCCGCACGACAACGTCAGCACGGAGAGCACAAGTACCACTACGAGGGCGCTGTTTCTTTGAATTCTGGCGTACACGGTCATCCCTGCTCCTCCATTCTGAATGGCTGGCATACAATCGCTAAAGACGTAGATATTGGTCGCACGGTTACAGGTTTTCTGGAGCTTCTCCGTTGTCCAGAGGAAACTCGTGCTACAAATATCGATTGTCTTCAGCCGTTTCGTCGTCAGTTCCGTCTTTTCAACACTACGATGGAAGAACTCGATGGTGCTCCACCATGCCCAGAAGGCAGTCGATCGTACCCACCCGGAGGTGCCTGCGTGCTCACTGAAGCGCGGACACGATTGGCACGAACGATGGCATCCTCCATGTGCCCACAATTGATACAACGTGTGGTGGTGTAGCGAGCGTCTGCCTTGATCCTCAAATCATAGAAAGTGTGGCCTACCAGTAACCCTTGGCAGCGGTGACACCTCATCACTCCTCCTTCTGTGCTCCCTGTGGTGCAGTTGCGTCGTCACAGCTAGGCTGTGACGGTCAGTCCCTCAAGAGACCGCCCAAATTCTCCGCATGCTTTTCTTTCTGCGCCAGAATCCGCTCCAATAGCAGCCTGGTCGCCGGATCATCGGCGCCGATAGAGGCGATCATGGCGCGATAGTTATAGATCGCACTCCGGTCGGCAAGCAGATTGGCTCTGACCATCTCTGCCAACGAATCTTTTTCAAGCTGCTCCGCACAGTTCTTGTACAGTAGCTGCTCAAATGGCAAAAGCGCTTTCCCGCCAAGTTGTTTGATACGCTCAGCCAAGTGATTGGCATGAGCCTGCTCCTCAGCGGCATGCTGGAGTAACGTGGTCTTCACTCGCCGGGCACCGATCCCAGTTATCTTGAAGGCCTGCTGTTTGTACCGGAGAATGCCGATAATGGCTGTGCCTAGCGCCTCATTCAGGAACCCAATGACGATCGCTCTGGTGGTTGTGGTTTCTCTGGTTATCGCACTGGTTTCAGCCACTCGTCGTGTTGAAAATGACGGGTCTGGATCCTCCGTCATTCCGGGGAACGCGTGAGCGGCGGCGGCTTTGCGTGCTTGACGTGGCACGGTCATAACGGCTTCATTCATTGCGGTCGTCCTCTTCACGATTTCCTCCTTTGTAGGCCGTGCCTACGTGTAACGTCTTTGGACCATGACTCATCGATGACATTGCGTTCACGGCCGTTTACTTTCCGATGTCCTGCAATCATTCGGCGGCTCCGCAGCAGGGGCCTTCTCCTCTGGCATCAAACAAGCCCACATGGCGCTTTCGACGTCGTCACAATGGCAGTAAGAACGTTCAAACACCGTTTTTTCACAGACCAATGCGTCCATCACGGCGGTTAGCTCAGCTGCTACCATTCCTCCGCAACGCGGACAACTCATCCTGTTTCTCCATTCTTTTCTTGCGGTTCCAACATCCGGGTAGGTTTGCCTCGTGTGGCCTGCCATGCGGTCATCCCCGCCGAGAGTTCGTAGGCTGAAGTAAACCGCATCCCTTCATTCAGGAGGATAGGACTGAGGCGCTCGCATCTGTGGGAGTTGTCCAGAGTGATCTGTAGGAATTGTCTGGCAGCGATGGGTCTTGGTAGAGCAGGGGGAGCGACGGGCGTACGGCCACGAGTGGCGAACTATGTCGGGAAGCCAGGGGAGGGGGCAGCGATCCTGATCATTCCACGAGGTGGTGCTGGACCGCGTATCGCGCCAGATCGGCATTGGTCTTGAGATTCAGCTTCTCCAAGATGCGGGTCCGGTAGGTACTGACGGTTTTGATGCTGAGGGAGAGTTGGTCGGCAATCTCCGTGATCGTGCTGCCGCCGGCAATCAAGCGGAATACCTGATCCTCTCGATCGGACAGTGAGCTGTGGAGCGGCTGGTCGTGATCGCCGTGTTGATGAAGGTGCGATGCCAGGAGTTCAGCCGCTTTGGGTGTGATGTATTTCCCTCCCCGCGAGATCACCTTGATGGCTTGCACGAGTTCCTGCGGTGCGCTTTCCTTCGTCAGATATCCCGCCCCACCCGCACGCAACACGCGTACGGCAAACTGGTCCTCAGGGTGCACGCTCAATACTAAGACGGGAAGGTGTGGAAGCAGCCGCTTCAGTTCATGGAGGCCCTCCAACCCGCCGCGGCCAGGCATCGTTAAATCCAACACCACTACATCCCACCGGTGTTTCTGCGCCTGTTCCAGCAACTCAGGGACATTCGATGCCTCACCAATCACGGCTCCGGGGAACTCGTCAGTGAGGATCTGGCTCAAGCCCCGGCGAAGGTACGGATGGTCGTCTGCGAGTAAAATATTAATCATCGTTCGTGTGCACGAGCGGGAGCTTGACGGTAACCGTTGTTCCTTTTCCTGATGTGCCCTGAATGTCGAACGTCCCGCCCTGCTGTTGGGTGCGGAGGCGCATCCCGAGCAGGCCAAAGGCTTGTGGCCTGGACTGTTCGACAGTGGTAATGCCTGTGCCGTTATCGCTGATTTGCATCACGACGTGCTCACGAGTTTCTTCCAGCCTAATATCCACCTCGGTAGCATGGGCATGGCGCACGACGTTCGTCAAGATCTCTTGGAGGATGCGGAATAGCGCCGTCGATTGCTGCGCGTCCACATGGATGTGATCCGGCGAAATACTGGTCGCACAGGCAATCCCGGTCCGATGACGAAACTCCTGTGCCTGCCATTCAATGGCAGCTTCCAGGCCGAGTTGATCCAACACGCTTGGCCGTAAGGTCGTCGCGATCTCACGAACCGATTGAATGGTCGCGTCAACGAGTTTCAGCGACATCGCCAATCTTGCCAGGACTGAGGATGGCTCGAACGAGCCATGAGATTCGACCAACTGTTTGTAGACCCACGAGATATCCAGCTTGAGGCCGGTCAAGGCTTGTCCCAACACATCGTGCACCTCCAACGCGATTCGTCCTCGTTCTTCTTCTCGCACCGACTCCAAGCGGACGGCGAGCGCGGCCAGTTGGTTTCGAGATTTGAGCAGCGCCTCTTCCCCGCGTTTCCGATCGGTGATGTCCATGGAATAGCCAACGATACCGATTGGATCACCGCTGTCATTCCGGAGCAAGGTCAGCGAGAGTTGAGCGAATCGGAGTGCCCCGGACTTGGTGCGTCTCCGGATTTCAACATGGTGAGTCCCCTTGGCTTTTACAGGAGCCACCACCTGATGTTCCAGGAACTCATGGTCCTCCTCCGGGTAGACGAATGAGATGTGCTTGCCAATCGCCTCTTGTGCCGTATAGCCAAGTAATTGCTCTGCCCCGCGATTCCAGCTCATCACATATCCATTCAGATCAACCGTGATCACCGACTCTTGGATTTGTTCGATGATGTCAGCCTGCCGTCGAATCAGCTCGTTCGCGTGCCGTTCCCCTGTGACGTCGGCCCAGAGACCGATGAGTTCTTGTGGGGCTCCATCCGGCTGCCGGACCAACATCGCTTGGTCACGGAACCAGCGATACTCGCCGTCCTGTCTCTGCCAACGGTACTCCGTCGACAGTGCGGTGGTTTCGGACAGGGCATTGAATTTCCTGAGAGTCTTGTCCCGGTCGTCAGGATGAAGCCGTGATGCCCAGAGCGTTGAGTCATCCAGAAAACGTTGTACAGGAAACCCCGCCAGCCTCTCAATGTTCTCACTCACCCACAACGCTCCATAGTCCCCCGAACCTTTGGCGGAGTACAGCACAATGGGGAGACTGCGTAAAATCAAGGCCTGCCGGGCTTGGCCAAGCATCACGGCTTGTTCAGCTTGTCGGCGCTTCGAGAGATCGTAAGAGATGATCCATCCCCCCGCGAGAGCCAGGACAACTGTTCCTAACGTCCCGCCGATGATGAACGCATGGGTGAACGAGGCCGCTCCGTCGGCTTGCCTCGACCAAGTGATGAGCTGACTCTGTTCCTGTTCCCGCATCGTATGCAGCAGGATGAGGATCTGATCCATGGTGTCTTTGCCGGCATGCAGCTGCACGCGTTGCTGATCCGGTCCAAGGCGTCCGGCATTTCGTAAGTCGATGGTTGTGGTGAGTTGTGTCATTCTCAGATCGATCAGGCGGCGCAAGACCAGGAGGTGTTGTTGCTGGGCCTGGTCATCCGACGTGAGCGTCGTGAGGCGATGGATCACTTGATCGATACTGTGGGTTGCCTCGCGAGAGGATTGTAAGAAGTGATTATCGCCGGTAAACAGGTCAAGTCGCTGCTTATCTTCTATATCTTCTATCTGGTACAGCAGACGCTCGATTGTCTCCCGCACATGATGCGTCTGGGCGACCCGGACTTCTCGATTGATGAGGTCGTCCGTGCTGCGGTAAGAGATATACCCCATTCCAAGCAGCAAAATGATGACGACTACGAGGACCACCACAATCTTTTTCTCAAGTGAAATGTTGGGCAGACCTTCAACCATAGTAATTGTTCCTTGCCCCATAGGGTGGGAAGGGAAGGTATGGCTCCTGTCTCATGCGGTGCAATAGCAGGACAATCGTCATGTTGGAAAACTCATGTGTCTTCAGGACCTGTGTTACTGAACCTGGTTCGATTCCTGGAGAAGCTCGGATGGGGTCGCTGGTCCATAGTTCGCAACAACAGTACGTTTCAAAGCTCCATTTATGGTCGATACTTCGAGGTAGCACTTCGTCATCTGTGGTGGTCTGAATCGCCAACGAGTCATCGGAGATCAGCCTCGGTCGTCCCGTCATACCTAGGCCGTTTGTCCGAATGGAATTAGCACTCATCATACCATCAGCCCAGTGTCTGATGAGAGATAGGCAAAAGAGTAATAGAGTTACCCTGCTGACAAGTCGATTTTTGTGTCTCTTATCTCTTTCTCAAACACCTCCTTGATGCTCGTTGAATTGTCTGTACCAACGTCAACAATGTCGGATTGATCTTGAAGCGGAAGATTTCTTTGTGGCTCTTCAGAAAGAATCGGCATAGGTCCCATGGCGACAAGTACAGGTTGAAAAACAGTCGGCGTATCGCGCGGGTTGATAATGATTTGTGACATCTGCTACGTCCAGGTCATTACGGACAAGCTCACGGATGAAAAGAATTTTGTCGCAGACGCGGACACGCTGTTCGATACCATCTGTTGCGGATGCACCGATATCAACCGCCCCCTCATCGACGATATGGCAGGGAGTGGGGAATAATGAAGTGGTGGTGAAGCGACGAGATAGAGGGGAGAAGCTTACCGCTCCTTGCATTCCTTCCCGTTGAAGTACATACAGGTCGACTCACCTGATTTCACTTTCCACGTTTTGATCAATGGCAGTTTGTCCTCGCCGCGCATCTCTACCACAAAATCCACGAGACCGGAGATGGGAAGCTTTTCCATATGTGGTTTCGCGGACTCCGGGACTTCAATGTAGAATACTGTGGCACTGGTCGAGATCAGGATCTGACTCTTTTCTGTATCGATGTAAATCACGGGGCTATAAAAACTACGGTCTTCGGCAAGGGACGGGACAGCCCTGAACGTAAGCAGCAGCAAGAACAACGAGAGGGACGGTTTCAATAGTTTCATGAGCGATGCTCCTCGTCTAGGTGCTTGAGGAACATTAGTATATTTCGAAGTGGAATGTGAACCAGAAAAGTAGGCTTAGCGGATGATGAC
>JAHBWO010000007.1 GCA_019636945.1 Nitrospira sp.
CGTGGAGTATTCAACCAGCAACTGCTGGTTTTCTCATTGGTCATCGGGTTCGGCGGGGCATTCATCAGCTTGGCCTTTTCTAAGCAGATGGCTCGCGCCATGCTGAGCTGTCAACAGATCACCCAACCCCGATCTCATGCCGAACACGTCATCTTTGGGTCGGTTCAAGAGATTGCCCAACGGCTCCACATCACCATGCCGGAAGTGTGGGTCTATGACTCGCCAGACCCCAACGCCTTCGCAACTGGTCCAAGCAAGAATAACTCGATGGTGGCTGTATCCACGGGTCTCTTACAAAACCTAAAGGAAGAGGAAGTCAAAGCCGTGCTCGCCCATGAGATGGGGCATGTCTACAACGGAGATATGTTTACCACGACCGTTCTCGCCGGTCTGATGAATACCTTCGTCTATTACATCAGTAACTTTATATCTCACCTGATTGCGCAACCCAGTCAAGATCGTGAGGAGGGATCCGCAGGCAACCCCTTCTTGGCGATGATCGTCTACTTCTTCCTGCAAGTCGTGCTCACAATTCTTGCATCAATTGTCATCGGATGGCATTCCCGCCGCCGCGAGTTTGCCGCTGATGCATTCGCAGCCAAGGTGTACGGGAAAGACGCCATGATCAATGCCCTCCGAGGCATCGACCGCTGGGTCAACCGTGCGCAATTTGAATACTCGAATCAAGACGCCTTAGCCACGATGAAGATCTCAGGAAACTCTTCCGGCTTCATGCAGTTGTTCGCAACGCATCCACCCATCGATGCACGCATTGCAGCGTTAGAGCAGTTGTAACGGAAACAACACCCCAGCCGTAGTTCGTCTGACGCCCGCCAGGCCTGGCGGGCGTCACATGTTCCGATAAAACATGATATGTTGACGGTACTCCTCGATCGCCGCCCCCAAGGCAGCCGATCCCAGTACGATATTGTCATCAAGCGCGGCCTCGACGGCAGGATCATCGATTTCAACTTCATAACGGTCTTGAATGTTCGTCCGCACCGGACCCTGCGAGATATCGCGAGGCATAAAAATCTCTTTCCAAATCTCTTTCTCAACCAAACACACGTCCCTGAATCGCTCATAGAGTAATGCCAGTTTTTCAGAATCTGTAATCTTTAAACGCTCTCCCATATGTCTCCTGTTGTGAAGAACCTACCTCATCCCTCATCACGCCTTAGTCAGGCGGCAAGACACGAAATCGCATCGTGCCGACCTGATTCACCGCATGAAACGGTTGTTGGCCAATCGGCGCGATATAAATCGCGGCAACGTAGTTGCCCACGATCCATCGGTCCCCTGATCGTGTCATTTCCAGATATCCATATCTCTCATGGCCAGGCAGTTCCAACACGTCTTTGCCCAACTGTTCCTGACGCATCTGACTGTTTGGTTCCTCTCGATACCATTGCACTCCAAACTGGGTCGGGTCTTCCAGAGGGGCCACTTCAAACACGATATAAATGGTTGGAATTTCTGGCGTGAATACAGAACCAGGTCCGATCGGTTTTAAGCGTGGATCTTGCGTATACCACCCTTTTCGACCAAAGGTATCCCATTCGACGTCAAACCCCTTGGCCATTTTAACCCATGTAAAAAGCGACTGCGGGATACCGGTTTGTTGATCATCAAATGACGGACTCTGGGTTGATCCAACCTCAGTCGACTCCTGTTCCTTCAGTGGCAGAAGCTCCTTCGCCTCGCCCATCTGCTGACAGTAAAGAGTGATGGACAGCATACCTGCAACCACCCAGACTTCCGTCATTCGCCGTACAGTGGCCTCAGAGCGCATAGGATTATCGTACTGACCTCGATCTCAGGGGTCAATTCCATGCGACAATCATTGATGAAACCTTGTACCAGGTCAATGCTATAGGTAGAGTGATTGCAGTGTTATCGCATGACTGAACAGCCCGTGCCCTCTTCACATGCACTCGAACGACCTCACCTGACCGTATCAGACCCACATGAATCTGGCCGGCGCTTCGGTATTCGTGATGGGATGTTCCAAGCCGTCGCCCAAGGAGGAGGTGAACACTACCTTTCAGCCTTCGCCATCCTCCTCTCCGCAACACCGTTCCAATTAAGTATCCTCTCAGCCATTCCCCAACTTCTCGGCACCTGGGCTCAGCTGATTTCCGTCAAAATTTCGCACTGGTTCCCAAGCCAGGCCTCCCAAGTCTACTGGGGTATTATCGGCCAATCCGTTTCTTGGATTCCAATCCTGGCATTGCCCCTACTCTGGCCGGAACATGGACCCTGGCTTCTCATTGCAGGAGTTGCAGTGTATTTCACCTGCACCCATTTCACGTCTCCCGCCTGGAATAGTCTCATCACCGAATTACTGGACCCCAATGAGCGGGGAGCGTATTTCGCCAAGCGCTCTCGAGTGGTCGCCATCACAAGCCTTCTAATGCTCTGTTTAGCAGGCGCCGTATTGAGTCTCTTTGAAAAACTCAATCTATTATGGATAGGCTTCACGATCATCTTTCTGACGGCAGGGCTCTGTCGGAGTGCCTCGGCGCTTCTGCTCCATACAGTCACCGGCTTCCCCCAGCATGACCTCAGTCAGGCTCCAACAGGGTTTCTGCACTTTCTTCGCACCGGCGTCTCTCATAACTTCTTCCATTTTTTACTCTTTTCAGGACTCATGCATGCCGCGGTGCTGATCGCCGGTCCCTTCTTCGTCCTCTACCTGATTCAGGATCTTCATCTGGCCCATTGGCAATATGGGACCTGGCTCGCGGCAGGCATTCTCGGTCAGTTTCTGACCTTACCAGGTTGGGGGCAATTCGGTGATCGTTTTGGCAACAAGGCGTTGCTCACGGTTACCGGGCTCCTCGTTGCATTCCTCCCGATGCTGTATCTGTTCAGCAGCATCTGGCTCTTTCTTGTCACCGTCAATTTCTTCGGAGGGGTGGTCTGGGCAGGATTAGGCCTTGGATTGAACAATTACGTTTATGATGCCGTACAGCCCGCGGATCGTGCGAAGGCAGTCGCAGTCTCACGTATCGTGAACGCCATCGGGTGGGCCATGGGAACCGTAGCCGGAAGCCTCTTGATCAATACAATACCGAACAAGTTGTATCTTGGAACCTTCCTGCTCGAACCTGTCTCCAATATTCCGTTTATCTTCTTTCTCTCCGGCCTGCTTCGCTTGATCGTTTCAGCAACACTCCTCCGGACGTTTCACGAACCTCGCCAACTGGAACAGCGTGCCCACAGCCGCCTGCTGTGGGAACTCCCGCTCTTGAAACCTTTACGCCAATTCTCGCGGAGGCCGACCGGTCTCAATCAGTAAGGAGCAGCCTCGGAACCGACGGCGCGATTTTTCTCTTCTTGTTTGAGTCGTTCAAACAATTTGTCGGCATTGCTCTTGACCTGTTCAGGCGTCATGGCCGGGGCTGGCTTGGGTGATTCCGTCGCACACCCCGTCGTGATTGCCACTCCGATCCCCACCGCAACCACCACGCACCATCTGCCTCCTGCCCTCTCCATGAGTTCTGCAAGCATTCTCCTCCTCCTTGGCCACGATCTACGATCCACCCTGTGCATCATACCACCTCTTTCCTCTTAATGCCGTTCAGAATCCAGCTCGTTGACTCACTTGAACAAGGCAGGTATGCTCCGCAGCACAAACACTGCCACCACAAAGAGGCCCCTCATGTCGCTCTATGACCGCCTAACCGAAGACCTCAAATTCGCCATGAAATCACGCAATCAACTCCGCATGGATGTGATCCGAATGATCAAAGCTGCGGTATTGAATAAAGAGGTAGAACTGAAGCGCGATCTTGATGACGCTGAAATGAGTCGAGTCATGACCACACTCGTCAAGCAACGCAGAGAGTCAATTGAACAGTTTGAGAAAGCACAACGGCAAGAATTGGCCGCCAAAGAGCGTCAAGAAATCGAGATCATTGAATCCTATCTTCCGAAACCGCTTTCACCGGAAGAACTTGAGACCCTGGTCACGTCGGTCATTGCCGATACAGGGTTTCGATCGATGAAGGATATGGGGGCGGTGATGAAGGTGGTCATGGCTCGTCTTGGGGGACAGACTGTCGACGGCAAGCGTGTCAGCGAGCTTGTGAAGAGCAAGCTCTCCTGACCCCTCCCGCTTGTGGTTTACTCTGGCCAGTCCAATCTCGACTTCAGTTTCATCCGATTTCAGCCGTAGAGTAAGAGCTATGGCCATTCTCATCGTCGACGACTCACCGGATCACTACGCGCTCCTCCGATCGATCCTGACTAAAGCAGGCCACAATCAGATTCTCGGAGCCGAGTCCGCTCAGACAGCCTTTTCAATGTTGAATCTGGACGGAACACAGGCGGCAACCGATATCAACTTGATCTTGATGGATGTGCTCATGCCGGAAATCGACGGGGTGCAGGCATGCCGAAGCATCAAACAACAGTCCCATCTTCGAGACATTCCCATCATCATGGTCACGGCCAAGAACGATCTCGAGAACCTGCAGGAGGCCTTTTCCGCAGGAGCCATGGACTATATCAACAAGCCCGTCAAAAGCGTCGAGCTCCTCGCCCGAGTCGCCTCCGCCATCACACTGAAGAAAGAAATGGACTGCCGCAAGTTGCGTGAATCGGAGCTCCGCCGCACGAACGAAGAGTTACAGCAGGCCCTACGGGAAGTCAAAGTGCTACGGGGCTTGATTCCAATCTGCGCCTCATGCAAAAAAATCCGCAACGATGGAGGGTTCTGGCAACAAATCGAAGAATATATCGGCGAACACTCGGAAGCCGAGTTCAGTCACGGCATCTGTCAACCTTGCCTCAAAAAGCTTTATCCTGGTGTTTACCAAGACTAGCTGTTAGGATTCTTCCAGTTCGCATCTGTCTCAGTCCCGGTACACCTATGAGCATCCTCCTCATTGATGATTCGCCGGATGATCGGCTCCTGCTCCAGGCTATCCTATCTGCGGCAGGCTATGAGCATATCATTGCAACGGACTGCGCCGCGGCCGCCTTCAAACAGCTTGGTCTCGATGGAGGGAAACAAGGCCTGGCGCGTGTTGATCTGATTCTCATGGATATGCTCATGCCGCAAATGAACGGCATTGAAGCTTGCCGCCAGATAAAGGCGGTCGACCGTTTCCGTGACACCCCGGTCATCATGGTGACCGTAAAAACGGACCCTGTGGATCTTCAACTGGCATTCGCGGCAGGGGCGATGGACTATGTCGCCAAACCGATCAATAAGATTGAGCTCCTCACGCGGGTCCGATCGGTGCTCCGACTCGTTCATGAGATCGACCGCCGCCGTGCACGAGAGCACGAGCTCCTTGAAGTCATGCGTCAACTCCAGGAAGCGAATCAAATGTTGCTTCGGCTCTCCTGCTTAGACGGGTTGACCGGCATCACCAACCGACGCCAATTCGATGATTTCCTCGATCAGGAATGGCGAAGAGCCTTGCGTGAATCGACTCCGCTCTCTCTGATTATGTTCGATATCGATCGATTCAAAGCCTATAACGATTCCAAAGGGCACACCGCCGGGGACGAATGTTTGAAGCAAGTCTGCGCGGCAATTTCCAGTGCCGTGAATCGTCCCGGCGATTTGGTCGCTCGCTATGGTGGAGATGAGTTCGTCACGGTCCTCCCCGGGACCGGGATAGACGGTGCGGCACAAGTCGCTGAAAGCCTTCGCCGCCGAGTTGAGGCCCTTGCCATTCAACAAACCGATGGGGAGCCCGTAACCATCAGCGTCGGGTACGCCTGCGTTGTCCCAAGCAGACACTCTTCTCCTACCGATCTTGTGAAGGCTGCAGACCAAGCGCTCTATCAAGCCAAACAAGAAGGGCGAAATAGAGCCCGATCGGCCAGTATTTTATCGTTGGTCCAAGATTCACCGAACGCATAGCCGACCGTTCGTACACAATTGTATCGCCTCGCTGCACTCGGGATTGCTTGAAAGTACCGAGCCAAATCGACGGTGTCCTCGGAATAGACGGACACACCGGCCAGCGGGCCTACCTATTCTCTGAAGTATTCATGGGCTCATGCCACGACATCCACGGATAGAATCTCATAAACGGGTTTTGAAACCCGCTCAGCGCTCTCGACGGACTCGTACCTCTCCCAATCAAGCGATCACCGCACGAAAATCCGCAACTCCCCGCTCAGCTCCGCCGTCGCCGAAACGCAACTCAACTGCCGTTCTGAAGCAGTACCAGGATGTGCTCCAGCAACTAGCGCAAAGCGAGGCCCTAAGCAGTGGTGACATAGTCCAAGCGTTCCGGGCGATTTCTCACACCTGCGCCAAACTCCTTCGAGTCAAACGCGCGAGTATATGGCTGTTGTCTGAAGACCAGCATGAACTCATATTCCTCGACCTATCTGAACCAAGGCAAGGGCACCCCCATCCAGGACTCATCTTCAAATACAACGACTGTCCTGCGTATCTTCACTCACTACGCCGTGAACGTCGCGCCGTCGCGATAGAGCAGGCTTCCCAGGATCCCCGAACCCGCAACCTGGCACAGATCTACTTCGCTCGATTTAAGATTCAGTCCACACTGAGTGCGCCAATCAGGCGGAAGGGGGAGCTTGTCGGGATACTCTGCGCTGAATCTGTCGGAAAACCTCGACGGTGGAGTCAACAAGACGTGTACCTCTGCTGCATGCTCGCGACTCTGGCGACACTCGCACTTGAAGCAACCGAACGACATCACGCGGAACAGGTGCTTCGAGTCGCCAAAGAAGTCGCCGAGGTGGCCAATCGCGCCAAGAGCGAATTTCTCGCCAGTATGAGTCATGAAATTCGAACTCCGATGAATGCGATCATCGGCATGGCCGACCTCCTCTGGGAGACGCCACTGACCCCTGATCAACGAAAGTACCTGCGTATTTTTAGACGCGCGGGGGGGACACTCCTCAACCTGATCAACGATATCCTCGATCTCTCGAAAGTTGAGGCCGGGCACCTTGAATTGGAGACCATTGAATTTGACCTCAATGAAGTCCTTGACAAAGCCATCGACATATTGGCCATGCGAGCCAACGAAAAGGGACTGGAGTTAACGTCTCATATCGACCGACAGGTCCCGTGCGACTTGATCGGCGACCCAACACGTCTGACCCAAATCGTCATCAACCTTATCGGTAATGCCATTAAATTTACCGAGACGGGAAACGTTGAGATTCGCATCATCAACGACCCAAACCGGAATACCGCCGGTGCGATTCGAATTTCAGTCAGTGACACGGGAATTGGAATCCCGACCGATAAACTCACAGCCATTTTTGAAAGTTTCACCCAGGCCCATGCGTCAACAACCAGGCAGTATGGAGGGACTGGACTTGGCCTCGCAATTACCAAACGGCTTGTGGAACAGATGCAGGGTCGGATCTGGGCGGAGAGTACCCTTGGCGAAGGGAGTACATTTCACTGCTCCCTCGGCCTTCAGGTGCAGACAGACGCCCTCATGCAGAAATCCTCTCCACCAATCGATCTTACCGGAGTGAATGTCTTGGTCGTGGATGACCATCCGACTAATCGCCTGATCCTTCGTGAAACATTACGGACATGGGGCGCTCGGGTGACGGATGCACCGGACGGGAAGGCTGCCTTAGACCTACTCCTCGGTGGACAAGAGTATCGACAGAACTATGACATCATGCTGCTTGATTGCCGCATGCCCGAGATGAACGGGTTTCAGGTTGTCGAACAGCTCAACCAGTCGCCAGGCAGAAAAGACCTCACCGTGGTCATGATGACCTCAAATCACTGGGCTGACGATATCGCCCGCACCTATGACCTTGGCCTCGGCGGCTATCTCATCAAACCGATTCGCCGCACAGATCTACTCCAATCAATCCGAATCGCTCTGAGCCGGAGAAAGGGAATCTCCCTGCCGGCGACGCCCACTGAGACCATGAAAATATCGTTGAGTGGTTCAGACAGGCCCTTTCAAGTCCTTCTCGTCGAGGATTCACCTGACAATCAACTCTTGATTCGATCCTACTTGAAGAAGACCGACTATCTCCTTGACGTCGCAGACCATGGCGGGATTGCCGTCGAGAAAGTCAAGACCACCCATTACGATCTGATTTTGATGGACATCCAGATGCCCGTGATGGATGGCTACACGGCGACCATAGCGATCCGAGCATGGGAACGAGATCACGACCTCCCCGCAACACCGATTATTGCCCTGACAGCATTGGCTCTACGGGAAGAAGGGACTCGGATTCTTGAGGCTGGGTGCAACACGCATGTTACCAAACCTGTGAAGAAATCGACGCTGCTCGAAATCCTTCATGCCTATAAGGAGCACGCCACTTCATGATACCTCCTCAATCATCTGCCCTTCGCACGCCGATACCTGTAGAAATCAGTCGTGATCTTGAAGATATTGCGCCGATCTTCCTGGAAAATAAGAGGAAGGATTTGCAGACCCTTCGTATAGCAGTGGGTGCTCAAGACTTCGCAACACTTCAGACACTGGGCCACCGCATGAAAGGTGATGGCGGAGGCTATGGGTTTGATCACATTTCAGAAATCGGTGCACGGTTAGAGCATGCGGCAAAACAGCACGATCTGCCCACCATCGAACTCTGTATCGTTGAGCTGGAAGACTTTCTCAATCGAGTTACCGTGCTCTATCGTTGAGCATCCCATCCATTCTCTGCAGTCCTTCTTTCCAGCAACACCTGAGATCGGAGAAGGGTTTACGGTCAGGCCTGTCCATTTTGTCGATTATATGCGTATCGGAGAGATACTAGCTCCGAACGAGGCATACCTCGATGACTGAGAAAGGTACTGGTAGAGTCTCGACCACAGGTTGTGTATAATGCCGATCACGGGAAGCGCGATTCACTCTTCCTCCCCGTTCTTCGACCGCGGCAACAAGCCTGTACGATTATGTGCGGCAAACTCCGCGGGATTCACGAATCGCGCCATCCCAACATCCCAAGCGTGGGGGGCTAGCTCAGTTGGGAGAGCACTACGTTCGCAACGTAGGGGTCGGGGGTTCAACTCCCCTGCCCTCCACCAAAAATATTTGAGGGTCTTCTCCTTCCCGAGTGGGTGATTTTGGCCTGATTTCATATCGGGTCGAGCCTGCAGGTGAGAACTTTGAGGCGGAGATACTCCTCGTCGCGTAGGCCGTAGCTCCGCCGTTGCATGACGCGGATCTTGTTGTTCAAGCCCTCGACAAATCCCAAGGCGACCTTGTTCTCCGGCTGACAGTAGGCCGCGATGCCGCCCCAATGCCGGTCGATCATCTCGGCGAACTTCTCATAGGGCTTCAGGCGCTGCCACTTCAGTGCAGCACGCCAGTTCTCGAAGAAGCGACGAGCCCAGCCTTCCCGCTCGTAGTCCCAGAGCTGCCCGAACTCCTCCTTGAGGATGTAGGCCGTGCTCCATCGCCTGTTCGCCTTGAGCAACAACTTCAAGCTCCGGCGCCCATCCGTCGTCAGATTCTCCCGGTGTGACAGCAGCGTGTACTTCTGCCCCTTGATGAAGCGCCGGTCCTTCCCCGTCAGCCGGGCATACTCGGTCTTTCGCACCGTGTCCAAGGCTGCGCCCAGGTGACGCAGCACGTGAAACTTGTCGAACAGAATGGCCGCGTGCGGCGCGTGCCCCGCCTTGAGCGTGGAGGCGCGAAACGGCTTCCACATGTCCATCACCGCCAGCCTGATTCGTGTGCTCTTCGTCGAACCCAGCCATTGGTAGAACTCGTCCATGCTCGCTTCCGAGCGGTCGTTGCCACCGAACCAGATCGGCCGGCGTCGTTCCAAGTCGCTGACTACGATGCGGTAGGTGTGCCCCTTGCGGATCGCGATCTCGTCGATCCCGACCACCTTCGGCGCCGCCTTCCCTGCTCGTCGCAACTGCTCGCGCATGTACTGCGCATCGAGGTCTTTGATCGTCTTCCAGTCCAGCCGGGTTTCCTCGGCGACATCCTTGATCGTCATGCTCCGGCAGCGTCGTCCCACAAAGAAGGCGAAGCGCGTGGTGTAGAACGGATTGTCCGCAAGCCAGTCCAAGGTTTCCTGCTTCACCGTGCCGCACGTCTTGCAAGCGACGCGACGAATCTCTACCTCTAGGTAGACGCGCATTTCTCCGCAGGGAAGATCGCGCACTCGGCGTGTCTTGCGGTCGTACCAGGACAGGGAGACGTGACCGCACGCTCCGCATGCCGTTTTTTCCCCGCCGACACAGGTGGATAACGCGGGCCTTCGGGTCACCGAAGATGCCCTGGACTGTTGGAGTTGGCCGAAAGCCGGGAAAGCGGTAGGTGTCCCACAGGCGTCGGTGTGTGTGCATCCGGCCATCATGCCAGATTTCCAGACCCCGTAGAATGTGGAATGCACGCGCCTATCCCCACGAAGATGTCGTTTCACGCGCTTCGTTTACCCACTCACCAAGGAGAAGAGCCAGATTTGCAGTGCTGCTAACCGCAGTTAAACTGGTCAAAACCCCAGTCATTCCCGCTCAAATAGTTTCCCGACAGACTAAATCTCCCTCAGTCCTGAAAAGCGTGGTGTCTTCATGCCCGGCTTAGGAGGCTAACCGCTTATAAAGCTTTGAGGCGGGCTTGGATGTACTCGTTGAGTCTTGCTTGAGATGTCTTATCGATCACCACCGTTTCGACGCCGCATTCTCCGCCACGGACCCAACGAACCTTCCCCTCTGCCACCGACACCCATTGTTTGGTAGGAAGTCGGACCCTGAGAGCGCACACCTCCCCCTGTTCTAATGGTAAAGACCCTGATATGCGCCATCCAAGGGAAGACAGATTCGTGACGGACCCATAGCCGATCCCATTCCCTCGTTCATACTTCACGAGGCTGAAAACCGGAAAGCGGTAGTGATAACGGAGAGCAAAGGGCATAGCGTAAAAACCCAACAATCGAAATAAAAGATATTGTAGGAGGGGAGCTATTCAAGGCGCAAGGCATTCAGACTACGATTCAAGACACGAACCTCTATATTTTCGGTATCCTAACTACTAACTTCTCCATTCGCAGTGATCCGTCCGTCCACGATACTCAACATGAATCAGGGAGTCGCAGTAAAACGAGCGGTACGTTACAACACAAGTGTGGGAGGCTTGCTTCAGATGCGGGGAAAGACTGCACCCCTCAGCGCACAGGCTGTCTCTGATAATCAGTGGGCATGTCGATCGGAGAGAAATCGATGGGAACGAGAGCGCCTCCCTTGATACAGGCAGTGCTCCCGTCTGACAATTCACGAACGGTACTGACTTCGCCCAATCATACTGTGCTGACAATCACCTCGCCGTCCGGCTTGGCGCTGTCGATGGACACTCGTCGCCCATTCAGTCCTAACCGACCCTCCGCGAAGAGTTGCACGGCGCGTGGATAGATCTTGTGTTCCTGCACAAGGATTCTGGCGGCGAGGGTTTCTGGAGTATCAGCGTCAAGAATCGGCACGGCTGCTTGAATGATGATCGGCCCTTCATCTACCCCTTCCGTGACGAAATGCACCGTACAGCCCGCCAACTTGCAACCCCAATCGATGGCTTTCTTCTGCACCTCCAATCCCGGGAAGGCCGGCAACAAAGAGGGATGAATATTCATCATCCGATTCGCATAGGCATTGACCAATACCGTCGTGACGATTTTCATGTAGCCCGCGAGCAAGACCAGTTCGGTTTCGTGCTGTTGAAGCACCTCCAATAACGATCGGTCGTAGGCCTCACGACTATCTGGACGTCCGGCAAAGGGTTTGGGATCGACAAAGAGGTCTTTGATTCCGTGTTTCCGAGCCCGCTCCAGTGCAACTGCCTCTTTCTTATTGCTGATGACGGCAACGATCCGAGCCTGTACCTGCCCCGCTTCGATTGCATCGATCAACGCTTGCAGATTAGAACCTCGACCAGATGCCAGAACCGCCACACGCAATGGGGTCGTTCGGCTAATCGACATACTCGACCTCCGGTTCCTCCCCGGTAGAAGACAGGATTTCGCCGATCTGCCAGCCTCGATCTCCCAGTACCGCCGCACGCGCCAGTACACCGGACACTGATTCAGGTGGAACGACAAGAATCAACCCGACGCCCATATTGAACACCCGGTACATCTCTTCACGGTCGATCCGTCCCAATCGGCTCATCACACCGAAAATCGATGGAACCGACCAAGCCGTACGCGTAATCCTCGCCCGCACACCTTGTGGAAATACACGTGGCAAATTTTCAGTAATCCCTCCTCCGGTAACGTGTGCGATCCCTTTGATTGGGAAATCCTGGATAAGAGACTGAATCTGCTTCGCATAGATTCTAGTCGGCGCAAGCAGGACCTCACCCAGTGGGCGATCAAGTTCAGGTACTCGATCGGCTGGCGACAATTTCGCTTGATCGAACAATACTCGGCGCGCCAATGAGTACCCATTACTGTGCAGCCCGGTGGACGCCAGTCCGATAATGGCATCGCCAGACCTGATCGTTTTGCCATCGACGATTTTTGACTTTTCAACGACGCCCACCGCAAATCCAGCCAAGTCATATTCCCCATCAGGATAAAAGGACGGCATTTCGGCGGTTTCACCTCCGATCAATGCACAACCAGCTTGGCGGCAACCGTCGGCGATACCGGCGACCACCTCTTGAGCCTTCGAGACGGATAACTTCCCGGTCGCAAAATAGTCCAAAAAAAACAGCGGTTCTGCTCCACTCACCGCAATATCGTTCGCACACATAGCGACCAAATCGATGCCGACGGTGTCGTGCTTGTCCATCATAAAGGCGATCTTTAGTTTGGTCCCAACTCCATCCGTTCCGGAGACCAGGACCGGCTCCTTGTATTGACCCGCTTGCAGGCCGAAGAGGCCACCGAATCCTCCTAAATCGGTGAGGACCTCAGGACGGAACGTTGATCGAACGAGCGGCTTGATCCGATCCACGAATTCATCACCTGCATCGATATCCACACCAGCATCGCGATAGGTTGTCATAATTAGGCCGTCACATTGTTTACGGTAATTTACAGCAGCGACTAAGAGCCGCATCTTATCGGAGGGTATCGGAGAGGTCAACGCATGGGAACGACGTGAACTTCCGCGGTTCGTCTGTGAGTACACTCACATGTCGATTACAGGATTCTCTAACAGATGGGTCATGAACTTCCCTACCCTTCAGGCCGCATTTCCACATCCAACAGCTTAATCTTTCGGTGAAGATGACTTCGTTCGATCTTGAGATCGTCCGCCGTCCGTGAAATATTCCAATGGTGTTCTCGCAACTTTCGGCTGATGTAATCCTTTTCAAAAGCGTTCCGGGCATCGCGAAGCGAGTCATAAGATTTGTTCAGAAGCAGCGGTGCAGCAGAGGGACTTGCTGAAACAGCGCCCGTCGTCCGCCCCTGTAATGAGAGCGTGGCCTGTGCGGCTTCAATCGTAAAGCCCGGCACCATGATCATAAGCCGCTCGATCAAATTCCGAAGTTCCCGGATATTCCCTGGCCAATCGTATTGCTGAAACACGCCCATCGCCTCCGGAGAGACATCCTTCATCCGCAGACCTTGCTCTTCAGCATGCAGCTTCATGAAATGTTGGACGAGCGCCGGAATATCCTCCCGCCGCTCTCGCAATGGTGGGACCACGATTGGGACCACATTGAGGCGGTAGTATAAATCTTCTCGAAATTGCCCCTTACCAATTTCCTTCTCTAAGTCCTTATTGGAAGCCGCCAACACTCGCACGTCCACCTTCATCAATTTCGTTCCACCGACACGCGTAAACTGTTGCTCCTGCAAGGCTCGCAATACTTTGGCCTGCGTACTGAGGCTCATGTCCCCGATCTCATCGAGAAACAGAGTCCCGCCGTTGGCCTGTTCGAACTGTCCTCGTTTCATGGAGATGGCACCTGTGAAGGAACCTTTCTCATGGCCGAACAACTCACTCTCGATCAAGGTCTCAGGAATGGCAGCGCAATTCACCGCGACGAAGGGATGTTCCGATCTCGTGCTATGGAGATGAATCGCTCTGGCGACGAGCTCCTTTCCTGTTCCATTCTCTCCCCCGATCAAGACTCGACTGTTCGTCGGGCCAGCCGTTTCAATGAGTTCTCGTAGCCGTTGCATCACTGGAGACTGTCCGACCAGCTCAAATTTCCGCTCGACCTTACTTCGTAACGCCCGGTTCTCCTGAGCCAATCGATATTGCTCCAACGCCTGTTTCACACGAAACGTCACATTTTCGAGTGACAGCGGCTTCTCAATATAATCATACGCTCCCAGCTTAATCGCCTTCACCGCCGTCTCGATGGAACCATGGCCGGAAATCATCATCACCTGAGTGGTCGGGACAAATTCCTTCACCCGGCGCAAGGTTTCCAGACCATCCATCTCAGGCATCCAAATATCCAAAATCATGAGGTCCGGGGGATCCGTGCCGTAGATTTTCAGGGCCTCAAGTCCAGTGCCTGCGACGGCAACCTCATAGCCTTCGTCCTCCAGAATACTTCTCAAAGACGTTCGAATAGCCTCCTCGTCATCTACGATCAGAATCGATGCTGACATCTACCTCCTCCAAGAAACATCGACAATCGGCCGGCAACCATTCCTTATTTCAGCTGTCGGCTGTCGTATGACCCATCACGCATCTTGCTACACCGGAAGATCAAACTTAAACACAGCGCCTCTTGGCTGATTGTTGCCGACCTGGATCTGCCCCTCATGATCGGTGATGATTCGACGAACAATCGCCAATCCCAATCCAGTTCCCGTTTTCTTGCGAGTAAAATATGGCACAAACAGCTTGTCATGATCCTCGGGCGCAATACCCGGGCCTTCGTCCGCAACAGCAACTACCGCACGTTTGCGCTTGGTATCGTATCGTGTGCCGACCCACAGTCTGCCTCGCTGGTTCATGGCTTGAACGGCATTGTCAAACAGATTCACGAACACCCGCCGCAACTGTTCACGATCAAAGTTGATAGGCGGCAATGCGTCATCTAACTCGATGACGAACTCGATGTCTTTCTGTGCCTCACGATACAACGTCACGACATCGCGAAGCACGTCGTGCAACGATTGCCGAGTCATTTGTGGCGCGGGAAGACGGGCGAATTTCGAAAACTCGTCCAACATCTGTTTGAGACTGCCGACTTCGTTGATGATGACATTCGTGGCATCATCAAAGACTCGGTCGAGATCAGGAGATTTCTCGAAGAACTTCTTGCGCAACCGCTGGGCAGACAATTGAATCGGCGTGAGCGGATTCTTGATTTCATGCGCGACTCGCTTGGCCACCTCCTGCCAGGCAGCAACTTTCTGCGCCTTGATCAACTCCGTCAGATCTTCGAAAACCAACACAAATCCCAGGTCTTTGCTGGCCTCATCCCGCATGCGAGAACCTTTTAAACCGATCGTGAGCAACTTGCCCTGGATATCCAGTTGACCCTCCAAATCAAAGTCATCGCGCTCATCGCTCAACATACGGTCATAGGCCGTCTGAAACAAGTCCAGGCCGAACTCCTTGAAGACCTCGTTGGCCGGTTGCCCCCTCAACTGATCCCCAGCGAGTCCCAGGATGCGCTCAGCCGAGGGATTGAACGTGGTAATGATCCCATTACGATCGATCGACAAAAGGCCGGCGGCGATCGTATCGACCACGGTTTCAATGTAGGCACGGCGGCGATCCAGCTCAACGTTGGTATTGCGCAGCGTCAGGTTGGTCTCCTCCAATTTGGACTTGCTCCCCTGGAGATCCTGTGTCATGCGATTGAACGACGCGATCAATGTCCCGATTTCATCGGTGGCCTTCGCATCAATCTGAACGCTGAGATCCCCATGAGCCACTGCCTCAGTGGCCTCCGCCAAGCGCTGGATCGGAACAGTGATGCCACGGGCCACATAAAACCCGAACCATGTGGCGCTGAAGAGAATCAAGACCGTCACCACTGCCACAAACAGGTAGGCCCCGGCTTTGATCGGATTCTTCATCGCTTTGATCTGTTTATATTCCGTATATTGTCGACCGATCCCCTCCATCTTGGTCAGGAGCGACTCTGGAACATACGTTTCCACCACGACGACCCCTTCGATCTCCCCGCGTCGGCTCGCGGACGCCACTGGAATGGCCGCGCGAACCAACCTCCCGGTTTGCGCCTCCTGGACCGAGGTAAACTCTTGCTTGCCGTTAATCACTTGCAAGACCAATTGACTAATCGGCAAATCCAACACTCCGGGTGGAAGCTCAACATCCAACGCTTTGGTCAGGGTCTCCATTTTGTTCGAGAAGACCTCGATCCCTGCCACCCCGTATTCCATGCGTTTTCTCGCCATGGCAGCGATCAAGAGATCCCGCTGGACCGGAATCAATAAATCTTCTCGAAACAATTCTTGGGAAATCGCCCTGGCACTGTTCACGGCCAGCGCCACATGCCCCGCATGCTGCATCCGAGCGACTTCATAGGAATCTTTCATGACCTTTTCGATATGTTCACTGAACCAGACATCGACGGCTTTATTGACCAATCCGCTCGCCACTAACGCCAGCAGCAAGGTCGGAATCAGGGAAAACCCGATAAACGCCGCGATCAATTTCGTTCGAAATCCTGACCCGACAAGCCGATGTCGGCGTTCAAAGTAGGCTTTGATCAAATTTCTTGAGAGGAGGAGAACCAGTACCACCAGGCCGATCAAGTCCAAATTCAGCAGGAGCAGCACCAGTGCGTAGCTGGTTGTGGGGAGGAATGAACCGGTCTCCTCACTACCCGGAGCAACCACCTGTGAGTAATAGAAAGTCAGAGCGACACAGGGGATCAGCAGAATGAGAACGATCCAGACCGGACGGAGGTGGGGTGGTTTTTGGTCGAATTTCCGGGAGTGGTCGGGCAAGGACCGATGTATGCTCCGACTAAATACGATGGGGTGAACTTCGTCGACATCTCCGGACGCTCGTCTGAATGTCCCGCTCGGATGGTTCGGCTCAGGCATGCACGTGTCCTCTGGGCACCCTCACGACAGGGCAACAAGCTTGGGTATCACTATAGCCGACATACCGGGCAGTCTCAAAGCCTACCGCACAAACAGCAGTGTCCGGAAACCGAGCAAGACAGCAAACCGTAAAGATGGGAGACTACTTCGGCGAAGCAAGCGTGACATACTTCATACGAAGGGCATAGAGCATGTCGCGCAGAACCGTCTGTTCGTCAGAGGTCAGATTGCCTTTGGTCTTGTCTTCCAGGACGGACAAGAGATCGATGATTTCTTTCGCTTGCGGCAAGTTCACGGGCATGGAGGGCTGTTGAGGATCCAGCTGCTCGCCCATCAGCATGAGCGACGAGGAACCGAGGGAGATGACGAAGGACGAAAAGGTCACCGGAGGGGCAGGGACCAATTGAGAGGATTCCGGCTGAGGCGTTCCCACTGATGTCGAAGTATGAGCGGTCGAAGGCGTCACTGGAGGGGCTTCAGTTCCTCCACTGGCTCTCCGATCCCGAATGACAAACCCCTGCTCTTCCGCCATTTAGTCCTAACTCCCACTCAACGCAAAGAATGCGTCGGTACCCTACCATAGGAACTGGTTGGTCGCAAGCTGTACCGGACAGTGCGTCAAAGAACAGGTCAGAGAACTCGACGTGGCGAGTCAGATTGAGTGCTGCAGTAGCTGTCAAGGGATAAGAACTTCGAGATAACTGCTTGCTACGACGGCATCAACTGCCTGAACCACACGTTCCACTTCCCGCTCGATGCGCGGCCAACTGGTTGTCGTTAGCACAATAATGGCAATTTTTCGACTCGTGAGGTTCTGCTGATATCGGAGGTTCTGATCAGTCATGACCAAAACGAAAAAGCCACGCTCTTCGGATTTTTGCAGCAGCTCACCGTTTTTCAGATTATTCCAACCAAGCTCACAGGTCGTGGCAACCACATGAGCTGCAAGATACTTGCGAAGGGGAACTGGAGTACCCTGGTCAAACAGAACGCGCTCTTAAGCCGCTTCTAGAGAGCGGGCAGCATGCTCAAGCACCGCACGGACTTGCTCGAGCGTCACACCCGGAAACCAGGCAATAAAGTCAGAGACTTGTGCCCCATCTTCGAGATTCTGAAAGAGGGCCGTCACAGGGACACGCGTGCCGCGAAACACCCATGCGCCACTCACTCGCTCAGGGTCATGTTCGACAGCGGGACAAGAGGACCACTCAATCATTGAATAATTGTAGACCGAGCATGAAGACGATTCAATTCAATTGTACGGACGGGTATTCGAATCCACGAAAGCCTTGTACACCGTCACTAAGAATGTCACCTATCCGACAGACGAATGACCAGGACCCGCACTATCCTTCATACGACACACAGGCCATAGACATGGCAGTCATGCTAGGGCATCGACTCGAACTCCGTTGCGGACCACGTGCGCTGGGCCCTCGTAGCTGACAATGGCACACCCTAGGTGTCACTGTATTTTCCCAAACCGTGCCTTGAACCCGTCCCTAGCTTCGCCAATGAACACGAGCAGGTCATCCTCCGAAACAGTGACAACCTCGATATTGAGGCAAGCTGCTTCCTGATACATCGCACCTGCAACTGATCCCTCTGTGACGAACAGCCTTTGCGGCAATGTGCCTGCACGATCGTGCCCCTGCTCCAGCAAGCGGTGCACCACTTGCCCGGATGGACCCATGGCGCTAGCGGAATACATTTCCATACCAAGAATGTAGCAACTCGCCGCATCCATCAAGACAATACAATCAAAGTCGCCGTCTCGCTCCGTGACAATAGGCGCATCATTCAGCCGAAAAGCAATCCACGCATCGTTGTCCTTAAATTGATTGGGGTGAAGCATGAGCTGCACTACCAGCGACGCTTACCGCTTAAATTTAGCCGCACTGTGAAGCAGTGAAGGTGAGGGCCGAGTACATTTTCTAACGGCTGCACCTGACTACTTGAACACCTTGACTCACAACCACAACGATAATGTTCTGTGACCCCTATTCCCTCTTTGGCATACCAACACTTAGTCGCCACCGAGCTCGCAGCTCTCTGAAAGCTCTTCGAGGAATTCAGGCTTCAGATACTGAAGCACGTGTTCCACCTTCTGAATCTCTTCTCGCAGAGTCGCAAAACCGATGTAGCGACAGATATCTGCGAGCGGAGGGTGAAGGGCTGCGAACGTAGGACGATTCACTTCGGCAATGACCTTATCTCGGCGTTCGTCCGGCGCAACGAGATAGAGAGGAAGGTTGATATTCGGTTGCATCGAGACCAAATCTGCCATGCGGAGAAGGCCTGAGTATATTGAAGTGGTACTCTCAACTTCGAAGGCGGCGACGATAGCTTTCCCCTTCAGCCAGAGAACATCGATAAGCTCGATGGTCCGCTTTGTCGCCTCGTCGAACTGCACCGGCAACGTGGACAACATGCGCGGAAACTCCCCGAACTGTTTATTGCCAAACGCTCGCGATCTGTCGTTGCGGGCGACCCAAACGTCGTAGCCCATTTCTGCGCCGAGTCGAAGCAGGGCAGCCTGAATTTCGGTGTGGACAGTTGGAGCAGCCGCGATTTCGGAATCGGTTGCCGCCAAGTCCTCTTCTTCGGGAATCGTGACAACGCCGATCGTGGCCTTGGCCGTTCTCGCGCGGAACGCTGCGAAGGCAGGGTAACGCCCGAGGAACTTGATGTCGATCCGTAGGGGCGGATTTCGCAGAAGCTCCGCGCCATCTGAAGTTATGACGAAATGTGCCCTTTTCGAGGTATCGAGAAGACCCGCCGCAGAGAGATATTGCTTTGCCCATGCAAGCCTGTTTGCGAACAAGGGGGCCCGACCGCTCGGAAGCATTTGTGCAAGTTCGTCAGACGTCAGCTTGAAATCAGAAGCAATTGCCGATCGTGCCTCCGCAACGGAATGCTCTTTAGCATCCCCAGCAAAGCGCAGGAGAGGGAGCATGAGCGTCTGAAAATCAGGAATGGGCATGAAAGAAATGATAAGTCAGTTCTGTGCAGCCGGAATTGCGATTCCGGCTGGATATCTATAGGTCGATGCGCATTAGAGCCGAATCCGCCGGTTCCTATCCGCACAACACTCCGCTACGTTTTACGAACTGTACGTCATGATAGTAGCCATTTCAATAGACAGAGACGGTAGCCACGCCATTGAAGCAACAGCCGTGCTCGGTATACAGTGGCGAGCCATGTCAGAACAATTTACCAAAGTGGTGGAAGTCATGGCGGCGCTTCGCGCCGTAAACGGATGTCCATGGGATCGGAAGCAAACGCACGAGTCGTTGAAGCCTTACTTGCTCGAAGAAACCTATGAAGTTCTCGAGACGATCGATCAGCGTGATACGCAGAAGCTCAAGGAAGAGCTTGGTGATGTGCTGTTACAGGTACTCTTCCACAGTCAGATCGCGGCAGAGGCCGAGTCCTTTACAGTTGAGGATGTCCTGGACACCCTGGCCACCAAACTCATCCGTCGGCACCCCCACGTCTTTGGTGCAAGCGATCAAACATCCGGGGTGACGAACAGCGAGCAGGTCCTGAGCCAATGGGAACAGATCAAGCAAGCCGAACGTGAGGCGGCGGGAACCAAGCAGTCGGCGCTCGACGGGGTACCGAAGACCTTACCAGCGCTATTGCGAGCCTATCAGGTTCAGGCGCGAGCGGCACGGGTGGGATTCGATTGGCCCCACAACAGCACGGGCCTCCAGCAGGTATTTGGCAAGATCACCGAAGAGGTGGACGAACTGCGGGAGGCGCTCGCTCAGGCGCAGCAACAGACCGACACGAGCCCAGCACCGCTTCAATCTAACGGACAAGAACAGATTGAAGCGGAATTAGGCGATATCCTCTTCTCGCTGGTCAACCTGGCTCGCTTCATCAAGGTCAATCCCGAAGAGGCCTTGCGCCGCGCGACGAACCGATTTGTCGACCGCTTTCAACTCGTGGAAGCAGGCGCCGCGCAACAGGGCCGACCGTTGACAGAGATGACACTTGCAGACATGGACGAGCTCTGGGAGGAGGCCAAGCGCCGATTGCATGACGCCCAACCAGGCTCGCCCCAACAGCACGGAGAGCACAGGCCATGACTCAGGATCAAGGACCCTACGAAGAAGGAAAACGTGCCGGAGCCCACCCGCTTCTCGTGGTGTTTGGGATCTTGATCGGCCTCTGGTTGTTCGTTGCCCTGATCGTCCCCAGCTCGAAAAACAAACAGGCAGCGGGAACCGAAGGCCCTAATGTCTCGGCCATCGAAGATCCTGAAGCGGCCCCCGTCATGTTCAAAGTCCAAGCAACCATCGTCGATATGAACACGATCAGTTTGGTCGTGCCCCAACAAGCCACGGATAGCCAGATCGTCGCACTTCTGAAACGCTTGAAGGAAGCACGTCTCGAGGGTTCTCTCGGCACACAGCTCCCAGCCACGACACCAGGCCACAAGCTGGGTGACCATGCCATTGCCGACATCTTAATCTTTTCGGAGAAGCAATTTGCCGAGACAGAGACCATCCGCACACTCACACGAGGTGCGCATGCACCTGGTACGCTCTACCCGAATGCCGTTCCCTTCGAAGTGGCCATGGAACAAGTCCGCGGCCACTACCGAATCGACCTGAACGATACCAGCAACCCCGACAATGGCTCGCTGGGATTCGCAGATGAATCCGGCGTGCACTCTAAGCAATACCGCAGAATTTTTTGAGGGAGGAGGGACGGAAACGCCCAGGTATCAAGACAGATTACAGGCCGACGCGTTGCTTCACGTCCTCTCGGATGACTGCCTGTTCAGCCTGGAACCTCCCCTCAAGCTTCGGAAACAGGTGGGCCAATGGCCCCACAAACGGGGCCAGCATCACATCGCGCCGTTCAAGAAAAAATCCTTCTATTTCAGCAATTTGGATCTTCCAGTCGGCAAGGTTCTTCGCCAGGAGATTACTGATCATCAATTGCTGGCCGGGTGAACCGGCCACCTCCCCCAGAAGACGGCCCCTGAACACCTCCAGTTCATGCGGCAGAGAAATCTTCACCCGCACGCCATGCGGCGTCGGCCAGGTCGATCGTTGAACAGCGTAATCGTACGAAAACACCTGCTCTCTCGGCTCACGAAACGGGCCGCTCACACTGATGATAGTGAGGTTACTTTCACTGGACGGCATCGGCACAGCACTCCTGGGATAAGAAGGGCCTGAAAAGGCAGAGAGACTACTATAAGAGCTTGCACTTCGCCTGGACAAGAGGCTATTTTATTATTTTATAGAAGTAATTCAATCTCCCTCTCTGGGACACTGCTGCTTGGGTACACACTCCCAAAGTGGGTGCTTGCCACAACAAGCAGAGGCATGGAGATCGAAGGCATGTTTCAGGTTTCTGATCAGCAAGACGACGGTGGAAAACAACCTCCATCAAATCCGAGTGTAGTCAGTAAAGCCTACCCCGGGCTGGTCTTGGTCCCTCCCAGTGATCGAACGATTTTACGACGTCGGATTGTGCGGGGCGCACTCGTTCTTGTCGCCGTTACCTGGATCGTCTGGACCTTTACAACCCAGCCCCCGGCCTCCGACAACGACACACCCTGCCAATCCGAAGCCGATCAATCAGCCACGGGAAGTTCCACGGACGAATGTGGTACAGCGGCATCAATTCCAGACGCCGAAGCGCGTCCAAGCGACCGTAGCCTGACACAGTCTTCATCGGTTGCAACCCCGGTTGAAGCGTCACCGCTACCAACCATCGCGCAGCCAGATCGGGAACAGCCTCAGACTCCGCCCATGGTGGAGCACCCGGCACCGGCACATACTGCACCGACCGAACTTCGCACAGAGCCACAGGTCAGAAACTCAGACCACGAGAAACCAGCAGTCGCTCGGCTGCAGGAAAAGCCGATCGTGACTCAGGAGAGTGATATACACCTTGCCGAACAAGGCGACCCCTTTGCGCAATATCGCCTTGGACGCCGCGTTGCGCAGCAGGAGGGCCGACAGGCACCAGAATCCGTCAGTTGGTATAAGAAGGCGTTTGTCGGACTACATCGGCTCGCGGAGGCCGGAAATGGCCAAGCCATGTATGTCCTTGGCGTGATGTATGCCTACGGACGCGGGGTCGAACGAGATATCAGCCAAGCAAGGCGCTGGCTGGCCCAGGCAGTGGAACACAAGATCGCCGCAGCCCAACCGGTGCTTGCCAATCTACCAATATTGCCTCGTACCAATTCCCATCTGCACGCAGCCGAACAAGCAAAACCCAGAAAACAGCAGAACTAAGCTCCTTTGGCCTCTTAACGTCCGGACAATTCCTCACGGTCACGGCAGAGAACTGTTACGTTTAGGTTTGCACACACATGGATGACCATCTCCATGCCAGATGTTGCACACGCAGCACAACCTGAATACCTCACAACCCTCGGTCATGAGGTACAGATCATGTTCCTGATAATTATTGTAGGATTCAGAATGCTCGTTGAAAGGTGAGACTTCCTGTCGAACTACTGACACCTCTGACACATCGCTATTCTCGAACTGAGTACACGAACAATAGCGGACAGAGGACATTGCCTATCACAGCATAATGCCCTCTGCCACTACTATCCGTGAGCTTAGTTCAACGGAGGCACCACCCCCGCAAACGTGAGCAAATCGGTCATACGAAACTCACCTGGAGTCGCGGAAGGCAACACTGGCATCCAATTGGGACTCGACGTCAGATAAGATGTTTCATCGGCTTTCAATAATCCGATAAACACCTCACCAACTATCTGACCTCCAACCGGTCCTAACCGTAGTCCGTTTTCTAGGATCTCCGCTTCTTTCATGATGTACAGCCACAGGGGCGTATTCCGCTCTAATCCAAATGACGACAGTGAATCGAGCTGAGCCGGAGTCAACACGGGCAGGCCCATTCGCCTGGCAATTGCTTGTCCGGACGGAATACCGAAATTCACATGGCGCATCAGATTGCGCGAGGCAAGGGATTGGACACCATCACCAGGGAGTCCTGGAGCTGGCCCACGGGAGCCCGGCAGCAACATCACAACACTTGAGAGCTTGCTGTCGATCTTCTTATTCGGCCTGAAGTTCCCATCACCGAAGTTGAAGAACGTCTGCCAATCCACAAAGCGTCGAGACGCTCGCTTGCCACCTCGGAGGTCGTTGGGATCGGGATCATTTGGATCTTGGGCATCATCGAAGATGAAGACAAAGAACGGGCTATGCCCATGGTCTGGACGGCCAAAATTCAACCGATAGCTTGGCCGAATCTGGGAATGGCCGAATCGATACGCACCGACAGAAAACTCTATCGGGATCTGTGGCCGATCATCATCGACATCATAGAAACGGACACCACGCCGGAGAATATCATCAACGCGTGCCTGTCCAATTGTCAGCGGCAGAAATTCATGAACAATAATCCACTGATAGTGCCAGCGGACTTGTCGCCTGGCCTTTTTAAAAATCTCCTGAGCGGAATCTCCGGCATGAGCTGGGTCAGCTTGCAGACGATCCGTTACCGCATTATGAAACATGAGCATCGCCACATGCAGCTGCGACAAGATCACATTCTCGTCATTGCGTCGATCTCCTAACAGTGCAGTCATCGTCCCAGGAACGCGCGGGAGATCGAAGCGAACTGCTCCGTTTCGTGAGAACTCCTCCGAACCAGGAATTGTCTCAACCCGCAGTTTGATGAATCCGGAACTCAGATCATACAGCTCGGGAGACTGTTCCGGTCCACCTCCATACACACTATCCAGGTCAAATTTCGGGGTGCGAAAGTTGGTCGTTTTCTTAGGATTAGTCTTTTCGAGCAACGGAGAATTCGGGTCGAACGTGAGATCATGATCTAGAAACTGCCCCACAAACGTCATTCCTGCGGTCATACTTGGATTGTCCGGATTGTTCGGACTGAACACCTCCGGATTCGTAATCGACAGTACGGGATCTGTGAGGATATCTTTTGCATCGATGAGCCCATCTTTCGCCCCTAACTGCTTGACCAAATCACGTGCCTCGTCCGTCGGAGGCAAGCCAGGAGGGAGATCATGAAACATCCGGGTGAAGGACGTATCCTTTTTCTTTTCGTGGTCATTCCCATGGCCTCTTCCATCATTATCAGCAAATGCGGGGGGACTAACACTCACCCCACAGAAAAGCATCCCTGCCATGACGGCACGAAACCGGTTCTGATACCTCTGCATCATCTTCCTCCTGAGAATGTTGTGGGACCTCTAAACAAGTCGAGCTGACCTGATCCCCACGGTCGCTCGATGCCGAACCTGGCTCAAGCAACACCCATGCCATTCAAAATCACCAGCGTTTCACGTGTTGCATTATAAATATATGGTATACGAATGAACTGAACTGTATCCAATTTGTTCAAAGTTGTATCAGAATCGATACGCATGTACGGCTGTATCGTGGGCGGAGATACAGTAGTTGCGATGAAAACGGATAGTTGTCTAGAGGTATTAGCCAGAACTACGCGCATTGAACGTGGACGCGGGGCGGGAACTAGCCATATTAAGGATTCACCGAGGAATGGTTGGCACACCGAGCCATTAACCGAAGGGGGAAATAAATCGTGCGGTATCTACAGGCTGATGTTGCACCGCTCTATCCGACCTCGTATTATGCGCCTTACTATGAATTCCATGACACGGATAAAGACCAAGACCCCGAGTCCATACAAGCTGACCGCCATCCGGACAGACACCCACGACACAAAGACCTTTCGGTTTCAGCTACCTGCAGATGCCACGCTCGACATGCTGCCAGGTGACTTTCTGTACGTCCATGCGACAGTGAACGGCAAACAGGTCAAGCGGGCTTACACACCCTCTTCACTCCCTGACATTACGGGTTCCTTCGATGTGACGGTGAAGCGCTACGAAACCGGCACCATCTCAAAGTATCTCCATGAGCAGAAAATCGGAGATACGGTCCTGATAAGCGGACCGAATACCGGTGGGCACTGGGTTGATGGTATGGCCAAACGAGTGGGCTTCGTGGCTGGAGGCACCGGCATCACCCCAATGGTCTCCATCATTCGGTGGATTCTGACCAAGAAGATTGATGCCGAGCTATCTTTGATTTTTGCCAATAAAACCGAGCAAGACATTATTTTCCGGCAGGAGTGGGACCGATACGTCCGGGACTATCCGAACTTCCACTGCTACTATCTGCTCGAACAGCCGCCTGCGGGATGGACCGGCAACACTGGCCGAATCACACCGGACCTTCTGCGCCAATACCTCCCCTCACCAGGCCCTGATGCGTGCGTGTTTCTCTGCGGTCCACCGCCAATGATCGATGCGGTGGAAGCCACCCTCAAGGAGTTCGGCTACCCTGAACAAGGGATTATCCTGCCATAGCGCGACGACAGTTTATCCAGTTTGCTCAAGTACGGTTCCTCATATCTATATTCCCTTGGGGTAGGGCATTTTCCCCAACAGGATTTTTGCTATTCACGGCCAGGATGGACTTTTCCCAGAAGATCCCGCACCACCTGCCCAGCCGCGACGCCTCCATCACGAATGCAGTCCGGAATACCAACTCCTCGATAGGCAGCCCCGGTCAGAACCAGTCCAGGATAGCGGCTGAGTGCCGCATCCAATTGTACCAACCGATCCAAATGGCCGATTGTGTATTGCGGCATAGCCTTCCACCACCGATTCACTTCGGTATAAACTGGTTCAGCTTTGATGCCACATATATTCGCCAACTCTTCCCTGACGGTTGCAACAAGTGCCTGGTCCTCTCGTTGAAGAATGTCTTCTCGCCCGACACCACCCACATAGCAGCGTACGAGTAACTGATCCGAGGGAGCGCGATGAGGCCACTTGAGCGACGTCCAAGTTGCAGCAATCAAATGTCGCTGCTCCCCTCTCGGAATGATAAACCCAAACCCGTCAATGGCACTCGTAAGAGTTCGTGGGAATGCCATCGCAATGGTGGCGGTCGAAGCATAGGGAATAAGATCCAGCAGTCCACCGGCTATGGGCGTCAACGGACGCAACAGGTCCGCAGACACATAGGCCGGTGTGGCTAAGACCACACTTTCGGCGGAAAGTGCAGAGCCATCCTGCAGAATGAGGTCATACATCCAGCGACCCAGTTCGTGCGACCTCACTCTGAGCGCGTCGACTTGAACTCCTGCCCGGAGCTCCACGCCCTGTTGCATTAACCGCGTTGTGAGGGCACTCACCAGCTCACTGAGACCATTCCTGAGGCTGACAAACATCGTCCGTCGTGGTTGGGAAGACGCACTGGATGAGGCTGATTTCTTGGCGGCCATCATGCCACGCATGATGCTGCCATATTGTTGCTCCAATTCAAAGAACCGTGGAAACGTCGCCCGCAGGCTCATCTGTTCGGCATCGCCGGCGTAGATACCTGCCATCAGCGGTTCCAACAGCCGCTCGTACGCCTGAACCCCAAATCGGCGACGGAGGAATTCGGCCAAGGACTCATCGTCTCTGGGCGAACCGGGAGGAACTGCGAATTCCAATCCCATCCTGACCAGGCCCCCCCAGCTCAGGAGTCCGCTTTGAAGAAACGGCCCCAGTTGCTTTGGAACAAATGAAAGGAGTCCCTCTGGCAAATCGTGCAGCCGTCCTCGGTGGAGCACGCAGGCCTTCTTTCCTGTTTCGTTGGTATTGATCAGCTGGTCGGCAAGCCCCAGTTTCATGCAAAGATCGAGACCGGCCTGTTTTTGAGAAAGAAACGAATCCGGTCCGGCTTCAGTCACGATGTCACCGATCCGATGCGTGACGATTTTCCCTCCCCAGGATGGGTCGGACTCAAGAATGGTGCAGCGGAGAGGAAGGCCTGCTTGGGCAGCTTGTTCTTGCAACGCAAATGCGGTCGCGAGACCGGAGATCCCACCACCGACAATCACGACTGTACGCGATCGAGTCACGACGGAAGACAGGGAGTGGATTCGTGTGCAGCCAAGACGTCTCGTAACGTCTCAAGTATCGCGGCAGAATCGTTCAACATCGGCATGCGCTCCAGCTGCAGCCCCTTGCTCACAGCCAATTGCTTGAGCTCAATGTCGATGTCAAACAACGTTTCCACGTGGTCACAGATAAAACCGATGGGCGCCACCAACACGTGGCGATGCCCGGCCTGCTGGATGACCTCCAACATGGCTTCGACCGTCGGCCCAAGCCATGGCTCATTGGAGCGTCCCTGACTTTGATAGGCGAAATACGTCGGTTGGTTACCTAAGGCGTTGGTGACCGCCTCGACCGTTCCCTTCACCTCATCCGGATAGGGATCCTTCATCGCCACAATTCGTTCAGGCAAGCTATGCGCGGTGAACAACACCGGCACCGTTGCACGCACATCGGCAGGAAATGTCTGAAGCCCAAGCCGAATATTCTCCACAATCGCCGTGATCAGCCGGGGATGCCGGTTCCAACTCCCGACGTAGGTCACGGGTGTGTGGTCCTCTAACCCGGTACGAGCCTCCTCCACTTTCTTTCGATAGGCTCCGGTACTCAGAGAGGATTGTTGCGGGGCCATACAGACCCCGATGACCTGTTCCGGCAAATCTTTTAGCAGCTCAGCATAGGTCTCTTTAATAAAGGGATGCCAATGCCGCAACCCAACGTACACTCGGTATCGACCGTCACCACACTCATTCAGTAGCCGTTCCAGTTTTTTTGCAACCTCTTGCGTGATCCCGACAGCCGGCGACTTTCCACCGGTGGCACGGTACCGTTCGCGAATTTCTTCGACCAGTTCGGGAGGAGTCGGTCGCCCTCCTCGCACATCGAGCAAAAAGGGCTCGACATTTTCCAGACAATCGGGCCCGCCCATCGCCATCAGAAGCACAGCCGTATGTCGTCGTGATTCAGACATTGATCAGCGCCAATAGCTGATGGCTTCTAGTAGATAGTGAAACAACGAGCGCCACGGACCGGATGTCGCTCCTACCGCCAGCCATTTGCCATATGCTCTTCATTCTATCGTTGGCTGAGCTTGTGGACCATATCGATCGTTGCAGCCACGTGATCAACCGGTGTCGTCGGCAGGATACCGTGACCAAGATTGAAGATATGACCAAGACGTCCACCCGCACGTCGCAAGATGTCTTCGACACGACGTTCAATTTCGTGGAGTGGCGCAAAGAGAGCAAGCGGATCAAGATTGCCTTGTACGGCACGATCATGCCCAATCATGGTCCAGGCTTCATCCAGATGAACACGCCAGTCGACCCCGATCACGTCACCGCCCGCCTCACGCATCTGACGTAGGATCGCTGTCGTCCCGGTGCCGAAATGAATCATCGGCACCCCTTCATGCTTAAGTCCCTCGAAAATCCGTTGGACATGCGGCATCACATATTCGACATAGTCGCCGGCAGACAGGCACCCGACCCAACTGTCGAACAGCTGAATGGCCTGCGCCCCCGCCTTGATCTGTCGACGAAGATACCCCGTCAGCACACGTGCGAACTTGTCCATGAGCCGATGCCAAGCCGTGGGATCGCTATACATCATCTGTTTGGTATTCAGATAACTACGCGAGCCGCCGCCTTCGATGGCATAACTCGCCAACGTGAACGGCGCGCCGGCAAATCCAATGAGCGGCACCCGCCCGTCCAGGGCACGCCGTGTTTGCCTGATGGCCTCCGCCACATAGTTGAGCTCGTCGCCATCGATGACTTTCAGTTGATCCACCGCCGCCCGATCGCGCACCGGATTGTGGATGACCGGGCCCTCGCCTGCTGCGAACTCAAGATTGAGGCCCATCGGCTCCAACGGCAGCAAGATATCAGCAAAAATAATGGCCGCATCCAGAGGGAATCGATCAATGGGCTGAAGTGTGACCTGAGCCGCCAATTCAGGCGTCTTACACATCTCCAAGATTGAATGTTTCGCGCGCAGGATCCGATACTCGGACATATACCGTCCGGCCTGGCGCATAAACCACACAGGGGTACAATCAACTGGCTCTCGACGACAGGCTTTTAGAAATCGATCATTCATGGTGGCGGCATTTTAGTGACGCAGGAGCAGTCCTGTCAAACAGCCATAGAAGCCTCGTCGCTCCTGCTTTCGGCAACTTCTGCCACTGGGACAGTCGGCCAACGCTCGTGAGGAACACGATAACCTGCGCGGCCTAGGAAAAAATCAGGTTTTACTTTCCTTAGATTCTCTGTATAATAAAGGACCAACCTAACCGGGACGCTCAATTCGCTTAATTGGGACCACGGCTCCCTGTCTCCCACCACAGTGGCTTTGCCGATCCCCCGAATCTATGAGGAGAACTGTATGTCCGATGTGCAAGTGCATGAACCGCCCCATTCCTTGGGTATCTGGTATTCCTTTCTGCGTTGGTTTGATTCCTGGGCAGGGCTTGAACTCACAAAATCAGACGGAGCTCCCTCAGACGGGCCTCCCAAGGTCGATTGGATTCGCAGTGTGCCGTTTATCGTGCTGCATCTGATGTGCTTGGGCATATTTTGGGTAGGTTGGAGTTGGACTGCGGTCGCTGTGGCGATCGTGTTCTATTTCATCCGGATGTTTGCAATTACCGGCTGGTACCATCGCTATTTCTCACATCGGACGTTCAAGACGTCGCGGACCGTGCAGTTTCTCTTTGCGCTGTTAGGCGGAACCTGTACCCAACGAGGCCCCTTGTGGTGGGCCGGCCATCATCGCCATCACCACATCGCGTCCGATACACCGGAGGATGTGCACTCCCCGCGACAGGGAGGATTTTGGTGGTCACACATGGGCTGGATTATGTCGCAGACGTTTTATGCGCCTCGCCTTAAGGGAATCTCCGATTTCGCCAAGTTTCCGGAGCTGCGGTTTCTCGACCGCTATGATGTCCTTGTGCCCGTCTTAACCGGCGTCGGCATGTTCGGGTTCGGCAAGCTGTTGGAGGCCTATGCGCCTGAACTCGGCACCAACGGCATCCAGATGCTGATTTGGGGGTATTTCATCTCGACCGTCGCACTGTTCCATGGGACCTGCACGATCAATTCCTTGTCGCATGTCTATGGTTCACAGCGGTACGAGACCGGCGACGACAGCCGAAACAACTTCTTTCTGGCCTTAATCACCATGGGCGAAGGGTGGCATAACAACCACCACTATTACCCGGCCTCGACCAGGCAAGGATTCTACTGGTGGGAAATTGACATGACCTATTACTGCCTGAAGGGACTTGAGTGGCTGGGATTGATCTGGGATATTCGTGACGTTCCAGAGTATGTCCGTGAGGGAAAAACCAGACAAGATTCAGACCGCAGCGTACTCAAGAAGAAGATCGAAGCCGCCGTCAAATCGGCGGAACTTCCAGCACCGCAACCACAATTGGAGCTCACACCTCCTTAAACCCAATCAGATTCAGTCTTCGACCTTGGCTGATCCTCAAACTGATCGGCCAAGGTCTCCCGAATCCGACGGCTCTCCGACTCGATTTCCTTTCGTTCCTCATCGGACATCACCCACGCATCACCGGCACCCAATTGAAACCGATAGTGGTCTTCGTAGAGCGTAAACCACTCGACATACGGATGTGGTTCCAGGTTCGGATGCGGATCGAGTGAAATAAGGTTCACGGTGCCGATCTGAGGATTGGCCATATCACCGATGACTTGCCCCGCCACCTCGTCATCTTCAAAACGGCTGTTTCGGAATCGAATCACCTCGCCGGCGATATCAGGCTTAAAATTACCGCGCAAATAGAAATCCACTGGCCCAACAACCGCAAATACGACCTGTCCAACGACCGTCCCGTCGACACGGTTATCAAGAAATCCTTCGCGCACCCACCGTCCATTGCCGAACTTTTGTGCCATATGCCTCCCCGCTCTTTAGGGAACGATCAGCCGCCGAACGCTCCGATAATAACCGCCAATAAGATCAGCGCGCTGCCGATCCAGCCTTGTACATCCAACGTCTCTCCAAGAAAGTACCATGAAAGCCAGGCTGCATAGGCCGGCTCGGATGCAAACAGAAGCGCCACCTGTTGGGCCGGAACCAGTTGCTGGGCCCACATCTGCACGGCAAATGCGAGCGTGGCCAGCACCCCCGTCACAACAAGCCCCGTCAGCAGAACGGGTGTGGGCGAAAACGCGCTGCCCGGAGCATCTTCCCACCACGGGGCAAGGAGAAACAAGAGCGTCATTGCCACCATCTGCCACACAAGGAGCGACGGGGCGTCGACCTGGCGGGTAAATCGTTCAAGACAAATGATATGTCCCGCAAACGCCACGGCACACCCCAGCGTCAGGAGATCACCTCGATTCATGGAGGCGTTGGGTTTGACGAGGAGCCACAACCCGACCACCGCGACCACCGTTGCCAAGACCGCACGCCGGTCGACCCGCAGGAGAATCAACGGCACAAAGACCACATAGAGTGCGGTGAGAAAGGCTGAATTGGACGCAGTCGTGTACGAGAGCCCAACGGTTTGGAGCAGATATCCAAGAAACAGAAATATGGTCGAGAGTGCAGCAGCCTCTAACACTGCACGATCATGATGCAATCGACGGCGACCGACGACAAACCACAAGAGAATGAGCAGGGTGCCGATGAAAAACCGGAGTAACAAGAACGAGAGCGGGGGGATCTGCTCTAATACCGCTTTCGTGGCAGGAAAGGTGGCACCCCAGATGAGGGTGGTCAGTAGGAGGGCCAGTCGCGGCATGAATTCGTAAAGTGCTGAGTCCTGAGTCGTGAGTTCTGAGTAGACAGGCCCAGATTGACAGACTCAGCACTGGGCACCCTGGACCCAGCACTTCGTTCTAGGGTTTGCAGAGTGGACACAGCCGTTGCCGGTTCACTCCAGCCTGTTCCATCGCCCGAGTCGCCCGTTCCTTATCAGGATAATCAAACCATCCGCCTTCCCAAAAGTCGCTGGAGGTGGCGGTCGATGGCACCTCCGAACACCGGTCTCGATGGAGCGTCACACGGTCGATGGCACGGGCAATATGCAACCAATAGATCATGCTAGCCGGTGAGGGTAAAGGGTGAGTGGCAAGGAGCGTTCACTATCGCGCCTTACTCCTGTCCTTGACCGGTTCACGGGAGGAGCTGCCATTCATCCTTCTCGATGAAGCACTTCACGCCGGTCTGTAGCTTTTTGACATCGTCCTTCTCGAAGAGCCGCATATAGCGCTCGATTCGATCATCCTCATCGATTCGTTCTTCCTGCATCACACCGTTGTTCCCCTTGTACCGTCGAATCAGCACTGGCATCGAAACCCTCCTCCTAGAGCTGGCAGTTGAGCCGCGTAAGTTGTTAGAATGAGCAGAATATCGTAAGCTGATTAGCTTCGCTTGCACAAGGGCTGTTTGTCAAGATCTGAACGGCTCCATTGGTTGGAGTAACGACCCCGGCGAACTGCCATCATGATCTTGCGTGAGCGGACTCGACTGAGTTAGTAACACCACGATCCCGCGAATGCTTCGTCCGGGTCCATGTCCCTGACAACCCGGCCGCAGAAGAGAACGCAGGCGAGCCAAGAGAAAGGATGCGATCCTGTGCCACTCTATGAATACCGTTGTGGACAGTGTGAAAAGCAGTTTGAAGTCACTCAGTCCGTCTATGCCAGAGTAGAAGACACTGAGTGCCCCTACTGCCATGCGAAGGAGGCGACGCGCCTTCTCTCGGCCTTTTCATCCAACGTGGTCGGCGCTCGCAAACCCGGGTTTACAGAGAGCAAAGCCACGGCCATGAACCAGGAACGGATGGAGCGATTCATCAAATTGCCGCCGTTGAACGCAAAACGCAATGTCCCACCTCCAAATATGTCTTCCGAATCCGAGCCCTCTTCGGCAGACCGAACCACGTCCGAGTCGTAAACATGGTAAACCGTCATCTTTTTGTCTGGTTACACCGCAGAAGTCATCAAGCCCCTGGTCGTGGTGGAGAGCGTCCGTGACAGGACAATCATTGATCACTCAGCTGTGCGTGGGCCTGATGCTCATCATCTCCCCTCTCCAGGCATCAGCCCAGGTTGCAGGAACGTTGGTCATCGCCGGCAATGGGCCCGAACAAGCGACCATCGAATCGCTGGCGCGGGCCTTCGAAAAAGCCAATCCCCGTGCCTATGTCGATATCCTCTGGGACGAGGACTCCACGCCGGTGCAGTTAGTCCAGACCGGCCAGGCACAGATTGCCGTCACCGGCACGAAGGACGCAACACTGACGGCCTCCCAAATCGGATGGGATGGCCTCGGGATTCTCGTGCACCTGTCGAACTTCACGAAGGAAGTGACAACGCAACAGATCGCTGAGATGTTTTCCGGAAAGGTTCGAGAATGGTCTGAATTGGGTGGCCCCGAAACCAGAGTCCTGCTGATTGACCGTTCTCGCACCCAGAATATCCGTGAGGCGTTTGAGTCCCTTCTCGGGATCACCGGAAAGATTCCTGGCACCGCAAAGGTCATTGGACCGGACGACACGGTCGTCAAGACCGTCGTCGGCACCCTTCCGCCGCTCTCTGCCGTCGCGTATGTGTCACTGAGTACCGGCCTCTCCGCCGTCTCTAACGGGGTGGCCGTCCGTCTCCTGCCGGTCGACAAGATCGAGCCGGAGGTGCCAACAGTCCGAGACGGGCGCTACAGTCTGCGACGCCCACTGCTCCTGCTCTCGAAACAAGAAGCGAATCCGCTGGTTGAAACCTTTATCGCATTTGCGCTATCTCCTACTGGTCAAACCATTGTTGGAGAACTCTATGTGGCCATGCCGACGAAATAGGTCCACACTCAAGGAGGTCCTTATGACTCCCCCTATCCGATCTTCGTTCCTGATGCTCTCGTTACTCGTGCTGATTGGCTTCCCACTTCGCTCACTTGCAGAGGAGGGAGTGATCGTCGAAGGTGCCGGGTATACTCTGCATGACGCAGAATCAATCAAAGGACATGACGAACAACAACTGGAAAAGGACCCCGTTTGCGATAGCAGCCGAAAGCCAAAAATCTTGCGCGTGGATCCGGACGAGGCCAAGCCCGGGCAAACCATTACGCTCAAGGGTGAGAACTTCGGAACAAGAGACTGTTTCCGAGGCGTGGCGTTCAGTGCGGCAGGACCCACCAAGATCGATTATAAGTTTGTGAACGATACAATATTAGAAGTCACCGTGCCTGACATCCAACCCGGCATGTCATTCATCGATGTCGTGGCCGGCGGCGGCAATGCCCGTTCGAAGGCGTTTTTGGTGCAACCCAAATAACACGCGGCCTTCCCGCCGATCGAAGAGTGTCCGAGACCCTATCCGGTAACCGATCACTCGGCGGCCTGTTGGCGGACGGCTTTGGCAAGATTGTCGGGTGTCCCGATATCTAGATAGCGGTCGTGCGGAAACGTGACACTCTGTATCCGAAGGCCAGCCTTGAGGGCCTGTTGAAACACCACCCCGACGGCCAAGTCCCCTCCAGGATCATTGGCGGTGTTTGCCAATTGCTCCATCTTGCTTGTGGTCTCATCCGCACGCAGAAACCAATGGAGAAACTCGGAAAAGACCGGGGTCCAGACGGCAAAGCACCAGCCGAACGTGAGCATTGTCGAAGCGGGCTTCATCACAATCTCACGAATCCATCCCTCGTTATCACAATCCACCATGTCCCAGATTCGAGGATCTTCAATGCGATGCAGACCGAGCACCACATCCGCACCAGTTTGTTCCTGTTGTTCGATGAGTCGCCGATAGGCATCCGGTGGACCGAACAGAATATCGGGGAAGCCGAATGCAATCCGGTACTGAGATACAAAGGGATACGCGCGATCAAGCGTATCGGGAGGCCCAAGCGAGCCGGGAATTACGAGATAGGCGAGCGACATCCCGACCCCCACGCCCTCCTGAAAATAGTTCGGAATGTCCCATTTTCCTTCACGGATCACGATGAACGTCTTGGACAGCCCAGCCGTTTTAAATTTTTCCAGCAGATACTGCGACGCCACTTTGGGCCGTGGCATCCCCGTCCTCGGATCGTTCGTGAACCCGACCGGAAACAACTCCTTGCTGCAAGGAAACGGTTGAAGACGCTTGGCCTGTCCAGCAGCGGGAATGAGCCCGACGACTTCCGGCCAGGAGCGAGGCTGCGGATCAGCAAGAGGAGCAGTCATGAGAGCGGCATTATCGCCGGATTCACGTGATGAGTCCAGGAGATGTTGAGTCAGTACGAAAAGATGTCATCTCTCATGTCAGAAAATATATGGGGTACACAGCTGTGAGAAACCATCCTGGTTGGACCAGGACCCATCCGGTTCCGGATCTCTCGACAAGAGAAGGCAGGATCGTGTAGCCTAGAGGTATGGCAATGGATGCCTTTTCTCTCGCGAGCACGTCACGAAAGAGGGTTCCCCCGATGCCATTCTCTTGGTCTCAACAAGCGATCTCTGCCGCATTCCTTGCTGTGAGTGTATGCATCGCCTTCCCGGCTTCGGCCGTGCCACCAGTCAAGGAACGTCTTCCCCTGACAATGAGTGGAGCCGGTTGCAGCGAGAAAGAAGCCGAGATCAACAAGGTCTTGCAGGCCATTCCCGGTGTCATCAGTGTCGATTTCAACCGTGTCCCCAATCATGTGCTTGTGGACATCACCCCCAGCACCGTGAAGTCGGCGGATGTGATCAATCGTGTCAACGAGGCCGCATCCTCCTGGCAGTGCAAGGTTGAATTCATTGAGGGGTGCATTTCGGCTACCATGCCGACGGCTTCACCCGCCCCCCACGAACACGAGTAGTGACCATCCAAATAAGGCCGCCGCAAGCTGCTTCGCGCCTCTACATTCCCGAAGGGGGTTGTGAGGCTGTTGCAGCCAGTCGCGTAAACCCGGAACAACCCTTTATCCCTGCGCCGATTGGTCCGTAGTCGGCATCGTTCGAAACTCTTGAACGAAGTTCCACACTCGTAGGACATCGACGGTCAGTGCTGCGCCATAGGAGGGGCCATAATCTCGCTCCGAGAGATGCCCCATGCTGTCATTCCACGTTTCGAAACGCACAGGCCCTGCTGAGGCCGCGAGCGACCATGCGAACTGTTTTTGGCTCTGCCCCAGGGTATTCACGAAGATCCCTGAATCCCACATCAGTGCCAATTCGATTTCCCAGGTTGGAATCGTCTCTCCAGTGGCCGTTGTCCGATACTGTCCGATGGCAATGGCCGGCTGAACCAACCCTGCCGTGCTTCTGACGGAGTGGAGCACTGCGCCGTTGCTTTGATAGCTGATCCGCCCCATTGCGGAAACCCGAACGTTGATATCGCCCCATTTCTCTGACTGCCACACGGACGGGGTGACTTGCAGTCGACGGATGCCGCCCCGCAGAAACCCTTGTTGGTAAATCATTCCGACGGAAAAGCCTCCACCGGCAAACATGACCTTCCGATCAAACAGCGACATCCACTGCGTGAGGGACCCATCGATCATGACATCGGTTTCCTTCCGAGGGTCCACCGTGGGGACCGCCGGCAGTTGACGTAGTTGATGGACCACTTTGTTCTGAAAATATTGCGAAGGTTCATCACTGGTGGGACTGATCCCAGCCGTGAGATTGGTGCTCCAGTTTTTCCATAACCAACTCGTTCCCGAATAGTCCCAATGTTTCGTCCAGCTGAGTGTGATGAGGTTGAAACCGAGCGTATTGCCTACCGTGGAATCATATTTATTTCCTATGCCATCAACCGGGGTAAACCGATTGAGCGTCAGTCCCGAGGTGACGGTCGAATATTGATCGGGGAATGCCGTGCTCCCCCAATGCACGGACGGGGCAGGGCTTTCACTCCAGGCAGGAGCGGAGAGGCCTCCGACGAGCAGAAGAACGCCACCGATCACCGCTGCGTTTCGTCGCCCCAACCATGCAGCATCTCCTAAAGCCAACTTCCTCTTCATTCGGTACCGATACCCTTTCATAAGACCATCTGACCTTAACTACTACCAAGCTAAGCACGAACATGCTCAGGATGTTGAGCTGCCATAAAGTAGCGAATTCTACCTGACTCGCCCAGTGGTCGCGACTAAATTTGACCAAACATGTTGACAACCGATACCGGCCAATCCTTCCTCTTGTACGGCGCACTCTGACTGATTTGTCCCCGCATCTCTCGACAGGCCTCTCGATCCTATGCTAGCTTACGCGCTCACTTTCTGATGGTCGTCACGTACCCAGCGAACACTCGTAGATCAAGAGCATGTTTAAGAAAATCTTAGTCGCCAATCGCGGTGAAATCGCCATGCGGATCATCCGCGCCTGCCGCGAATTGAACATTGCCACCGCCGCCATTTATTCCGAATCAGATTCAACCGGCATCTACGTGAAGAAGGCCGACGAGTCCTACCTGGTCGGACCGGGGCCGGTGAAAGGCTTCCTCGATAGCAAACAGATCGTGGATCTCGCCACGCGCATCGGCGCAGATGCGATCCATCCAGGATACGGATTTCTCTCGGAGAATGCAGAGTTTGCGGAACTCTGCCAGGCCTCCAATGTTACATTCATCGGGCCGTCCCCCCATGCCATCACCCTGATGGGCAGCAAGGTCAAGGCCCGCGAAATTGCCGAATCGGCAGGCGTACCGATCGTCCCTGGTACGGACGGCGCCATTACCAACCTCAAAGATGCCCTCGCCTTCACCAAGCGAGCCGGCTATCCGGTGATGATCAAGGCGAGCGCCGGCGGTGGTGGTCGCGGATTACGTGTGGTCCGGTCCGATGAGGAACTTCGCGAAAACATGGAAGTCGCAGCACGCGAGGCCCAAGCATCTTTTGGCGACGGCAGTGTGTTTATCGAAAAATATATTGAGCGGCCGCATCATATTGAGTTTCAGATCCTGGGAGACCGGCACGGCAATATCATCCACCTTGGAGAACGGGACTGCTCGATCCAGCGACGCCATCAGAAGCTGATCGAGATCGCTCCCTCGTTGATCTTGACGCAGGAACTGCGTGAAGAGATGGGCAACGCCGCCATTGCTATCGCTCGCGCGGTGAGCTACGACAATGCAGGCACCGTTGAATTTCTCCTCGATCAAGAGGGCAAGTTCTACTTTATCGAAATGAACCCGCGACTCCAAGTCGAACATACTGTCACCGAGCAGATCACGGCGATTGACATCGTACGGAATCAAATTAAGATCGCGGCGGGGTTGCCGATCAGCGTCCAGCAAAAAGACGTGACGCTCCAAGGTCATGCGATTCAGTGCCGAATCAATGCAGAAGACCCCAAAAACAACTTTTTGCCCTGCACAGGTACCGTGACGGCCTACCATTCTCCTGGTGGTATCGGCGTCCGCATCGACGGAGCGGTCTATAAGGATTACACCGTTCAACCTTACTATGATGCCCTCCTGGCCAAACTGACGGTACGGGGTCGCACCTGGGAAGAAACCGTCAGCCGTATGCGCCGTTCACTCGAAGAATATGTGCTCCGTGGTCTCAAGACAACCATCCCCTTTATGGAAGGGATCATGCAGGAGCCGGACTTCATTGCAGGACGGTTCGACACGTCCTATCTGGACACCCACCCTGAATTGTACGCATACCATGAATATGAGCAGCCGGAAGACCTGGTTCTGGCGCTGTCGGCCGCGATCGCTGCCTACGAAGGACTCTAACTTCAATACACGATGTATTTCCAAACAAGATGGATGAGCCATCATGGCAAAAAGACGACCACCAACAAAGAAACCGCAAAAAAAGACCAAACAATCGGCTCCAGCGAGTAAGGCAGTAAAGGCGCTCCGCTCGCATCCCAGCGAATTCACCATCACGCCGGCCGTCGGCAAACCAGTCTTGATCACCGACGTCGCCCTGCGAGACGGACACCAATCCTTGCTGGCCACGCGGATGCGGACCGAGGATATGTTGCCCATCGCCCAAAAACTGGACGCGGTCGGCTATTGGTCCCTGGAGGTGTGGGGCGGAGCCACCTTCGATACCTGTCTCCGATTTTTAAAGGAAGATCCGTGGGAGCGACTCCGAGCGTTGCGGGCGGCAATGCCCAATACCAAGCTCCAGATGTTGTTACGGGGCCAGAATCTCGTCGGTTATCGCCATTATGCCGACGATGTCGTGGAACGGTTCATCGAACGATCGGCAACGAACGGCATTGACGTCTTCCGCATCTTCGACGCGCTCAACGACGTACGGAATCTTGATCGAGCCGTGAGTGAAGTAAAAGCCTGCGGGAAACATGCGGAAGCCACGATCTGCTATACGGTCAGTCCGGTCCATAGCATCGATCGGTTTGTGGATTTGGCCAAAAAATTGGAGGATCTCGGAACGGACACGATTTGTATCAAGGATATGGCCGGCTTGCTGGCTCCCCTTGATGCCTATCACCTGGTGCGTCGACTAAAATCCGCCGTGAAGGTTCCGCTTCATCTCCATTCGCATTACACATCCGGCATGGCGTCCATGGCCTCGCTGATGGCGATCCTGGGAGGCCTCGACATGCTCGACACCTCCATTTCCCCCTTGGCAGGTGGAACCTCTCATCCGGCGACGGAAACGTTGGTGGCCTCACTCCAAAACACCCCCTACGACACGGGACTGGATCTCACGAGTTTTCAACCGATCACCGAACATTTCCGAACGGTTCGCCGCAAATATCGCCAGTTCGAGAGCGATTTTACCGGTGTCGACGCAGAAATTCTCACGTCGCAGATTCCCGGTGGCATGTTGTCGAATTTAGCCGCTCAGCTGACCGAGCAAAATGCCCTTGACCGGATGAAGGAAGTGCTCGACGAGGTTCCGCGCGTGCGAAAAGAAATGGGCTACCCTCCGTTGGTCACCCCAACCAGTCAAATCGTCGGCACCCAGGCAACTCTCAATGTACTGACCGGCGAACGGTACAAAGTCATCACCACTGAAACCAAGAACTATTTCTTGGGACTGTACGGCCGCGCGCCGGGACAGGTCGATCTCGATATCATGGCGCGCGCCACCGGCGATGAAATTCCGATCAAGACCAGGCCGGCTGATCGGCTGGAGCCGGAACTGGATGAGGCCAAGAAAGAACTGCCGGTTTCGGCTCAGAGCGTCGAAGACCAGCTGTCGTTTGTGCTGTTCCCCGCCATCGCATCTGACTTTTTTGAGGCGCGTGAGAAGGGTGACTTGACCCCTGAGCCTTTGGACATCGGATCGGCGAAAGGTCCTTCGACTGCACATGAGTTACACTTGGCTCCGGTAGAATTCAATGTCACGGTTCATGGTGAGACCTATCATGTGAAGGTCTCAGGCTCCGGACGCAAGGTCGATGGCCACAAACCCTACTACATCCGTGTCAACGATAAGCTGGAAGAAGTCTCGCTCGAACCGATCCAGGAAGTGCTCGCCGGTGTTCCGGAATCTCCGGAGATCGGGACAGGAGGAAAACCCAAGCGCCCCAGACCTGCGAAACCAGGTGATGTGGCTCCTCCCATGCCCGGTCGCGTCGTAAAGGTGCTTGTTGCCGTGAATGACTGCGTGAAGGCCGGTGACCCGTTATTGATCATCGAAGCGATGAAGATGGAAAGCCGGGTACCGGCACCGATTGATGGAAAGGTCTCTGCAATCTTGGTCAACGACGGCGACAACGTCAAGACGGATGAGACGGTCATTCAACTGGAGTGATTCCATCACTAGTTCAATCCTCGGCCCATCCAGACGCTGTCGGTCGGCACTGCTCATCCTCGGCTTCGTCTCGTCCCTCATGAGCGCATGCACCACTCCGCCACCAATTCCACCCTACTTTGAAACACTAGAACGCTCCCCAAGCAAGCGCATCCCGATCAGCACCGTGCTCGTCCAGGATCAACGGATCGCCTATCTTGATGTCGGCACAGGACCACCCGTCATTCTGATCCACGGCTTTGGTGGATCCATGTGGCAATGGGAACATCAGCAGCACGACTTGTCTCAACATTTCCGTACGCTGACGCTTGATCTCCCTGGTTCCGGCTTATCCGACAAGCCGGACATCGACTACCTGCCGGATCAGATGTTGGATTTTTGTGTTGGATTTATGGATGCCCTTCACATTGAAAAAGCCACGTTGGTGGGCAATTCGATGGGAGCCGGTTTGGCGATCGGCATGGCACTGACCCATCCAAACCGTGTCGACAAACTCGTGCTCATCAGTGGGTTACCGTCTTACGTAAAGGACAAACTCACCAGCCGGTCGTTCAAACAGGCCCTGGAATCCCGTGCTCCTTCCTGGCTGGTTTCCTTCGGCAACTGGCTCTTTGGTGGGCTGATCACCGCGCCCGTCTTAAAGGAAATCATTCACGACCACTGGCTCCTGACCCCGGCCGTTCTTGAACGGTCTAACCAGAATCGCCGACGCCCCGGCATCATCAAACCCCTCATGGCCGTGCGAAACGCGCTCCCACCATGGGAAGCCGAGTTTGCCCCACGGCTGAGTAGCATCACGCACCCAACGATGATCATCTGGGGAGAATACGACCGAGTGTTTCCCCTCGCCGTCGGTGAAGAACTGCACCAGAGAATTCAGGGCTCAACCTTCGTCAAAGTCCCCCATGCCGGACATCTGCCGCAATGGGAACGGCCGGAGCTGGTGAACCGCTCGCTGATCGAGTATATTCACTCGTCACCCTGAGGCAAAATCTGTGTGAGAACCTCGACCCATCCTGTGTTGAGAAAGGAGCATACAATGCGAAGACCATATTCTGGGATCATGGGCACGATGCTGTGCCTTCTGCTTGGCCTCGCCGGTTGTCAGACGACTGCGGGCAACAACTTCACCTATAAGAGTATGCCGGTGGCAGATGGCACGGCCGTCGCCGGTGAAGGCAACAAGATCCTCTTCAAGGGCAATCCGCTGGCACTCACCGGGAGCGGGGTAAAAATCGGCGACACGCTCCGTGATGTGAAGGTGGCACAGAATGACTTGTCTCTTGTGAACATTGGAGAGACCAAAGGCTCGGGTAAAGTCCGTATCATCAGCGTAGTACCGTCGCTCGATACCCCGGTCTGCGAACAACAGACCCACATTCTGAGCGAGCGGAATAAAGGCCTTGATAAGCTGGTAGAACTGATCACCGTCAGCATCGATACGCCCTTCGCTCAAAAGCGGTTCGCCGGAGAAGCCAAGATCGCCAACGTGACCTTCCTCTCCGATTATCGTGGAGCTGAATTTGGGAAAACCCATGGCCTCTTCCTGGAAGGACCATCCCTCCTGACCAGAGCCGTCATGGTCATCGACAAGACCAATACCGTTCGCTATCTCCAAATCACCCCTGAACTCACCCAACTACCGGACATGGAAGAAGCCTTCCAGTTCGCCCGTCGCTTGGTCACGGAGAGCTGAGAGAGAAGCAGGTTGAGGTTCGAGGGGCACGCATGTCTGTTCTCCTCAACCTCAGTCTTACTCTTTCCTAACATCCATGCCTCACTATGATGTACTCGTCATCGGGACCGGGCCGGCAGGGCAGAAGGCGGCCATTCAGGCGGCCAAACTCGGCAAGAAAGTGGGGATCATCGAGCGCAAGATGGTCGTGGGCGGCGTCTGCATCAATACGGGAACCATTCCCAGCAAATCACTCCGTGAAGCCGTCCTCTACCTGTCAGGATTTCGACAACGCAACATCTACGGAGGCGAATACCGCCTGAAAAAGACGATCACGATCGAAGACCTGGCCTTCCGCGCCAATCACGTCATCAAACACGAAATTCAGATCGTTCAGCAGCAGATGGCCAGAAACCAAGTGGATATGTATTTCGGCACGGCCAGCTTTCTCGATCCACATCGGCTTCATGTACAGACTTCCCATGCAGCATTAGAACTGACGGCCGACTTTTTCATCATTGCCGTGGGAACCGAGCCCGCTCGGCCACCTGAGGTTCCCTTCGATGATCACACGATCATCGATACGGACGGCCTTCTCGCTTTACGACATATTCCCAAATCCCTCGTCATTGTGGGAGGAGGCGTGATCGGAACCGAGTATGCATCGATGCTTGCCGCCTTAGGAGTTCCCGTCACGCTCATTGACAAACGCCCACGGCTATTGGAATTCGTCGATACGGAGATCATCGAGACGCTCCAGCGCCAGATGAGAGATTTAGGCGTGACGCTCTATCACGACGAAGAGGTGGTCTCGATCACACGAAACGGAGCACAGGCGGTCCAGGTGTCTTTGCGGAAGCATTCCCCGCTTCATACCACCACACTCCTGTATGCCATCGGTCGCGTCGGAGCGACCGCAGCCCTGCATCTGGAATCAATCGGTCTTCAACCTGATGCCCGTGGAAGGCTGACTGTGAATGAACATTTCCAAACTATGCTTCCTCACGTCTATGCAGCCGGTGATGTCATTGGATTTCCGGCTCTAGCTTCTACGTCCATGCAACAGGGGCGCCACGCAGCCAGCCATGCCTTCGGCCATCCGGATCGCATGGATACCGCACTCCTCCCCTACGGCATTTATGCCATTCCGGAAATCTCCATGGTCGGGAGGAACGAGGAAGAGCTCAAACAGGCCGATGTGCCCTACGGCGTCGGGATCGCCCGGTATAAGGAAATTGCGCGTGGACAGTTGATTGGTGACGAAGCAGGCATGGTGAAGCTATTGTTTCATCGGCACACTCGCCATCTATTGGGTGTGCATGCCGTTGGGGAAGGCGCCACCGAACTGATCCATATCGGGCAGGCCGTGATGGCCTTTCATGGTAAGATCGATTACTTTATCGATACGGTCTTCAACTATCCCACCTTGGCCGAATGCTACAAGGTTGCGGCATTAGATGGGATGAACCGTCTCCCTAGACCCTGGATTCCATATCTCTAATATGGAAGCATATCATGGTACATGTGGAGTGGCATGTTTAGAATTTCACCGGTCGATTGAACAGGCACCACACAAGTCGAACAACTTCTCAAACCGGAGCACCCATGTCATTTTCAAACCACCTCCGCAAACTCGCCAGCTCGATCTGGGACTCCCAATTAACCCATCCCTTCGTTGTTGCACTCGGCGATGGAACCTTGCCTGAGCAGAAGTTCAAATACTACATCCTGCAAGACGCACGGTTTCTCGGTGATCTCGCTCGTGTATTCTCTGCTGCAGCCGTGAAAGCGCCTGACTCGGAAAGCGGCCTCCGCTTCAACAAGCTGGCAGAGGAGACAATCGTCGTCGAACGCAGTCTGCATGAAAATTACGGAAAACGTTGGAACATGACCGCCAAACAGATGACATCTGTCCCCATGGCACCGACCAATTATGCGTACACCAGACACATGTTGGCAGTAGCCGCGACAGGAACTGCGACGGAAATCACAGTTGTGGCCCTCCCCTGCGCATGGGTCTATTGTGTCGTCGGCCAACATCTACTGCACAAAGGTCCACCGGCCAAGCACCACCCCTACCGTGATTGGCTCATGCTCTATGCATCTCCCGAGTTTGCTGAAGTCCAGGTATGGATGCGGAAAAAAGTTGATCAATGGGCCAAGACAGCCGGAAAAGACGAACTCCGGCGAATGGAAGACTCCTTCATCATCAGTTCGCGATACGAATGGATGTTCTGGGACATGGCCTGGCGCGAAGAAAAGTGGCCGGTGTAGGACATGGACGGAGTCACGACGCTGGGGCTGATCGCCGGAACGTTGACCACGATTGCCTTCATTCCCCAGATCGTGAAGGCGTGGCAATCCAAATCAACCAGCGATCTGTCATGGGGAATGGTGACGACATTCAGCACGGGTGTGCTGCTGTGGCTCATCTACGGCATCTGGATTGATTCGCTGCCTGTCATTCTCGCGAACGCGGTCACCCTCCTGCTCCAGTGTGGAATTATTGCACTGAAAATCAGGCACGGATAGTGAGAAAGTTCCCTCCCGCAACTTGAGCACGAAAGAGCCACAGAAATTGCTAACGGTCTGCAACCGCCACACAGCTGCTAGTCATAAATCGTCTGACCGAGGCATGCAGATCCAGCGAAAGAACAGACCTGCGCTACGACTTCAGTCTTGCCTTGGCTAGCGCCATGGCCATGGCGCTCAGCGGCTGAGACGGTTGTGCGGTCTGGGCCGATCCCGATGCTCCTCGCCCAGGTTGAGTACCGGCGGTATTGTTGCTCGACTGTGCTGAAGAACTGGCACGACTTGCGGTATCATCAAGGCGCATCGTTAACGCGATGCGCTGGCGTTTCAGATCGACATCAATCACCTTCACCTTGACGACCTGTCCCGGTTTCACCACCTCATGCGGATCCTTGATGAATCGATTTGCCAATGCAGATACATGCACCAGTCCGTCCTGATGCACCCCAATGTCGACGAAGGCTCCGAATGCCGCGACATTTGTGACCACCCCCTCAAGCACCATACCCGGCTGTAAATCACTCACCGATTCAATTCCGTCACGAAACGTCGCTGTCTTGAATTCAGGCCGAGGATCGCGGCCAGGCTTTTCCAGTTCGCTCAAAATATCTCGCACCGTCGGCAGGCCAAATTTCTCATCGATAAAGTTCTCTGCCGATACCCCCTTCAAAACGGCTGGCTTTCCCATCACCTCGGCTATCCCCGTTCCTAACTCCGTCAGAATCCGTTCAACGACCGGATAGGCCTCCGGGTGGACGGCAGAACAGTCCAACGGATTGTCACCGTCCGGAATGCGCAGGAAGCCTGCCGCTTGCTCGAACGTCTTGTCACCAAGACGAGGGACTTTACGGATCGCCGTTCGATTGGGAAACGGTCCGTTTGTATTGCGATAGTCGACGATGTTTCGCGCTAAGGCTTTGTTGAGCCCCGAGACCCGTTCGAGTAACGGAACCGAGGCCGTATTCACATTGACGCCCACGGCGTTGACGCAGTCTTCGACCGTGGCATCAAGCGATCTCGCCAAGGCCTTCTGATCCACGTCATGCTGATACTGCCCGACTCCGATGGCCTTCGGCTCGATCTTCACCAGCTCCGCAAGGGGATCCTGGAGCCGTCGCGCGATCGACACGGCCCCTCGCAAACTGACATCCAGTTCCGGAAACTCTGCCGCGGCGAAAGCCGAGGCCGAGTAGACCGATGCCCCCGCTTCACTCACCACGATTCTGGCTAACTTCTGTTCAGGCTTTTGAACTGTGACCAGTTTGATAGCCTCACCGGCTAACTTGTCCGTTTCCCGACTCGCGGTGCCGTTGCCGATTGCCACCAACTCCACGCCATGTCGAACGATCAGACGAACCAGGGCCTCCAATGCACCTTGCCAATCGTTACGCGGTTGGTGAGGATAAATGGTCTCTGCGTCCAACAACTTGCCGGTCGCATCAACGACAGCCACTTTGCACCCGGTGCGAATACCAGGGTCCAAACCGAGGATAGCCTTGGGCCCGGCCGGAGCCGCCAACAACAGCTCATGGAGATTCTTTGCGAAAATTCTGATCGCCTCCGCTTCAGCAGATTCCCGCAATTGCACGAGCAGCTCCGCACTGATGGACAGATGCATTTTTACACGCCAGGTCCATTCACACACACCGGCCAGCCACCGATCGGCCGGTCGCCCTCGATCAGCAATGCCGGCATGAGCAACAATCATGGCGACACAGGGATGTGGGACCATGGCATCGAGCTCCTCCCCCAAGCCTAGCTCCAGCTTGAGAACCCCGAGTGTCCGACCTCGGAACAGTGCCAATGCTCGATGTGAAGGAATATTCTTGATCCGTTCCGAATAGGCATAGTAGTCACGGAACTTTTCCTCTTCCGCCGTTTCCTTGTCCTTCATCACTGTCGACGTCAAGACGCCCTCGTTCCACAAACGTGTTCGTATCGCGGCGAGAAGATCGGCGGTTTCCGCAAACCGTTCCATCAAAATGTCCCGAGCCCCTTCGAGTGCGGCTTTGACATCCGGCACATTGACGGCCTCTACTCCTTCCGAAGCCGGTACCACGCGAATGTACTTGAGTGCCTCCTGTTCAGGAATCAACAGAGGATCGGCTAACAGGGCATCTGCCAACGGCTCGAGCCCCGCTTCACGGGCGATGTGCGCGCGCGTGCGTCGTTTCGGTTTGAAGGGAAGATACAGATCTTCGACGGCCTGTTTGGTCATGGCCACCTCAAGACTCGTGCGCAAGGCGTGGGTGAGCTTCCCCTGTTCCTCAATGGAAGCCAACACAGCCACGCGCCGCTCCTCCAGCTCACGCAGATAGCGCAACCGCTCTTCCAACGTCCTAAGTTGCGTATCGTCAAGATTCCCTGTCGCCTCCTTCCGATACCGCGCAATAAAGGGAACCGTCGCTCCTTCATCGAGCAATGCCACCGCAGCGGCTACTTGCGGACCTCCAACAGTGAGTTCCTTGGCGATAATCGGGACAATCTTGCGCTGCAGGACATCGGCTTGGATGTGGGTTGGGTCGGTCGTCTCCGTCGTCATCGGCATCACACGCCTATCTTTCCGAACGCGTCATCAGTCCGCGCTCTCCGAGAGTTGAAGAAGAGAATGTCATTGTACGCAGGAAAATCGTTCATGTGCAGGAGAACAGAACAAGACACGAGAGTAGCCCACAGGCTAGGGGGAAAGGGTTCCGAACGCGGCAAACAACTGCCCAGCCAAGTAATGGGTCCCCATGCCGTCACTAAACCGCTTGCGACGAAGGAAGTCGTTGAAGACTCGACCATCGGCCGTCTTGTGGATATCGGGATGCTGCAGATTCATCCGGTAGCGTTCAATCCCGCGTGACAGTGAACTGACGAAGAGCACGGTGCCATCGGGCTCGACCTTCTCCACCACTCCAATATGAGTCAGTGGATCGTTGGGTAAGCCGTCTCCGTTGAAATCCCACGTGTTATGAAAAAAGACCAAGTCTCCTGGATGAACGGTAGGGCCATAATGAATCCGCCCATGCTCCATCACGTGGGTGTAAATGCGTCCCACCCCGTTTCCACCATCAAGCTCTCCTAATCCACTATAGAGATCGACGCGCTGCGAGGCATAGACACCTCGCACAAAACCGGAACAATCCGGATTAAAACTTCGGCCCCCGATCTGAATTCGAGATTGTCCGACAAATCGTACCGCTGTTTTGGCCAGTGCCGTCTGCCGTGGCATTGCCTTCGCCATGGCACAACACGACATGCCCCGCGTTCCCATTGTGGGAATCATTGTCCGATCAGAGGTGGTTGTGTGACGAGTTCCGGTAACGCAGCCGGAGATGGTCCCGGCGATCAGTAAGACGAGAACACGGCTTGTCCAAGGGAAATAGGACGAGGCTCGACTCATTGTCCTTCAGTATACAGATCCGCTGCCGGAAGACAAGACTCGTTCTCTCATCTCACCACCTCCCGCACTGCCTGCTGGCCCACGTGGTTCAGGCCTATGCCACGGATCAAAAGCTTCCGCAGGCCACGGCTCTGCTCATACCGTCTGTACGCTTCTATTACCCTCCCGCGCTGCCTACCGGCCCGCCCGGCTCCGTCATGCGCCACGGATCCAGGAGCTCCCCAAGCCGCTTCTCTGATAACACCTTCTGCTCTTTTGCCACCTGTCGAACAGTCTTCCCGGACTTGTAGGCGTCCTTTGCCAGTTTCGCCGCGGCTTCATACCCGATCTCCGGCGCCAACGCCGTGCACATGGCCAGACTTTCCTCAATGAGACTCTTGCAACGCTCCTCATTCGCCTTGATGCCTTCGATACATTTTGCAGAAAAGTTATTCGACGCCGTCGCAAGCAGTTCGATCGACTGGAGCAGGTTATAGGCCATGACCGGCATCATCACAATCAGTTCAAAATTCGCCGCCTGCCCGCCCACCGTCACCGTGACATCGTTTCCAATGACCTGGGCACAGACCATCGTCACCGACTCGGCAATGACAGGATTGACCTTCCCCGGCATGATGGATGACCCTGGTTGCGTCTCCGGCAGATTGATTTCTCCGAGCCCACAACGAGGACCGGACCCGAGCCAGCGAATGTCATTGGCAATCTTCATCAAGCTCACCGCGACGTTTCGCAACTGCCCGCTTGCCTCGACCAGCGAGTCTTGCGCTGATTGAGCTTCAAAGTGATTCTTGGCTTCTTTGAATGAACAGCCGGTCTCTTTCGAAATAATCGACATCACCTTCGCAGAAAACTTCGGATGGCAGTTCAGCCCCGTCCCTACGGCAGTTCCACCCAAGGCCACTTCACTCAAGGCTGCCTGGGCTTGTGTGACGCGCTGAATACCGAGCTCAATCTGACGCGCATAGCCGCCGAATTCTTGTCCCAGGCGAACCGGCGTGGCGTCTTGAAGGTGCGTCCGTCCAATCTTGACGATCTTGTCGAACTCCTTCGCCTTGCTCTTCAATGCCTTGTGCAATCGAGTCAATGCGGGCAGAAGCTGGTGTTGCATCATCTCCGACGCGGCGATATGAATGGCCGTGGGGATCACATCGTTGCTCGACTGGCCGAGATTGACATGGTCGTTCGGATGCACCAGCTTGCTGCCTCGCGCACCACCGAGCAATTCCGTGGCACGATTTGAGATAACCTCGTTGGTGTTCATGTTCGTAGACGTGCCGGATCCGGTCTGAAAAATGTCCACGGGAAACTCGACGTCCAGCTTGCCATCGACCACTTCCGTGGCCGCCCGTTTAATCGCCTCCGCCGGTTGTTTGTCCAACAACCCAAGAGCGTGGTTCACGGTTGCAGCCGCCCGTTTGATCATTCCCATGGCTCGAATGACGGATCGCGGCATTCGAAGCGTACTGATCGGAAAATTCTCGATGGCGCGGGCCGTCTGCACTCCATAGTAGGCTTCGGCAGGAACAGCCAACTCCCCCATCGTATCTCGTTCAATCCGAGTGGCGGTTGACAGCTTGCTCTGATCTTGTTTCATACACAATGCTCCATCTGTTGGATGTAGGGAACTCTTATGACTCGTGAGCCTTAGTCCAGATGCTTCTTTCGAAGCGGGTTCTGCCATTGCAGCTCAGAAAAGCGAGCAAAATCTCCGTCCGTACTCTGGAGTATCAATCCATGTTCAATAGCAAGCGCAGCGAGATGAGCATCCGGAACGAGATTTGCTAATGCCTCGGTGTCGTGGAGCAGTTCTCCCAAAATAGCGGCATGACGATCTGTCGGCAACGGAATCCACACGCCTGGAATCGCCAACCACTCTTTGACCTGAGACCATGCTCCTCTGACGCTCAGCGGACGATTGAAAGCCTTAGGATTGGTTCCTATTCGGATGAACGCAAGCAGGGTCGGCCAGGGAAGACCGACTCGCTTCCCGCTATTGAGTTGATCTTCCAACCAGTGACGCGCGTGCTGATGCTGCGGATAATCTTTGACTTTTGCATAGAGTAAGAGATTAGCATCGATCAAGATCACTTAGTGTCTTCACCTTCGATGGCCGCAAGCACATCGGCAACATTGTCAAGATTTGGCAAACGCAGCCCAAGGGAAACTGCATGAAGGGTGTACCGCTTCGCCGGTTTCTTTTCCGGAGCCTCCAAGCGATCAAGCCCGGCACGCAGGGCCATATTCACAGCCTCTTTAAAGGTCTGGTCCTGTCGTTTGCGAAAGCCCTCAAGTCGTGCGGCAATATCTCTGTCCAGGGTGATTGTGGTGCGCATGCATCAAATTATACGCATCATGATGACATCATGCAACATGGTTCGTAGTCACAACTGTCTGACTCGACCCACCCGGAAGCACTGGCCATGATAAACTCAGTACCTCGTTTTTCACAAGTGCATGGACGGCAAACTCACCGCTGAGCCGTCAGCAGGCGTGAGTCACACATCGCCCCGGGACTCGCCCTCATCACAATCTGATCATCGACAGGTTGATAGTGCTGGCCAATCGCCTCTGGGAAATATCTCCAGCCTGAGTATGCTCATCCAAACCGACAATCAGAAGGCTCTGCAAGCTAAAAGGTTACACGGCTGAAAACAGCTGAAGAGTGCGCACGGCAGGAGTGGGGGGTAATAGGCACTGAAATGCCAGATTCATGGACAGAAATCTCACCATAATTACTTTGGCCACGAGCGCCCGGTTGTGAGAACATACACGACGAGTCTGGTACGGTTCTATAACTCTCACATCCGAGTCACGTCTTGTTCAGCCCGATTCCCGCTCTCGACCTCTGGCTGAAACGCAAATGTAGTTTTGGGTGTCACAACATGGAATAGCTGCAGAATGTCGATACTCATCCCGACCAAGGCAAGAGACCATCCACCGACGATCATCCACCAGACCAATGAAAACATGTCCGAAGGCTGATCGAAGTTGAAGACCGCCACGATCCCTCCGAGCGCCAGCACCATCCCAACCGTCATCAGCACGTAGCAGACAATTTTCATCCTCGCCTCCTCAAACCGGTCAAGCGTATGAACCAGTTCAACAGTCGAACGGAGAACCTACCTCCCGTCCCAGCGCCTGCATGGCGAACGACGCACGATACCCATTGGTGATTCGGGTGACCGCGAGATACGAAGTACCAACGGCACTCTACTCGATTTCACCACCGGTGCAATCCAGCAGAATGCCCCTACCCCTAGATCTGATTGGATCAGGATGGTCCTTGTACCGAATAGCCTAGACCTCGTACACGAGAATCGCTCCTGCGATCCCCAGTTCCAGGTTTCATGTTCAATGTTTCACGGCAGTCAAACCTCAAACTTGAAACATGAAACTTGAAATCTAAAACTCTACCGTGAAACCGTTAGATGTTTAGTCCCACTTTGTGATGGGTTGGGTTGACGAGAAAGCGTTGTGGTTCGTTTTGCCAGTTCTTGATGATGTATTCATAGGGTGTGAGTCCTTGCAGTGCTTTGAGTCGTTTGGCGAAGTTGTAGGCATTCATGAAGTTGTGCAGGTGTTCTCTGAGCTGCTGGTGATTTTCATAATAGGAGCGTTTGACGGTGGCCTCTTTTAACGTTCGGTTCATGCGTTCGACCTGACCATTGGTCCAAGGATGATTGGGTTTTGTCAGGCGATGCTCGGTATTATTTTCGAGGCAGATGCGGCTAAAGATATGAGGGAATGCATGCCGATCTGTTTTGCGGTTGCGAACTGATGCCATTGTCGGTGAGGATCGTATGGATTTTATAGGGCACGGCCGCGATCAGGTTGGGTGTAGGAACTGGGCCGCTTTCTTCCATCTTTCCGGCACGCACGCTCGGCATACGCGAACTTGCTGGTGCGGTCGATCGCCACGAACAACCAGGAGTTTCCTTCCTCTGTTCGTACTTCGGCACGAGGTGGAAGTACCCGATCGGATACTTCTTAAACTTCTTCTGGCAGGTTTTTCTGCATCCATCTCTGGCAGACGGCTGATGTCAGCGGCGCTGAAGAGGCGATGCAGGGAAGAGCGCGTCAGCAGGAATGCTGGTTTGCAGGGCATACACCAATCATCCAGTGGGAGCAGATCTGCTGCGAAAGTGCGACACATTGCGTTTCCTGGTCTGGTGTCAGCACCGTTGAACGCGGCTGTTTCGGCCCCATGGGCGCATCATCCACATCTGTGCGCTTCTTCCACTTTGCGACCGTCTTCGGGTTAATGTCGTAGCGCTCGGCCAGTCGGTTCAGGCTCTCTTGACTATGTTGGATTGCCCGACGCACCGCCGCCGTCGTGGTGGCGCTCCCGTGCAGTACTTGTCCCATAGCTCCTCCTTCGGTGGTAGCGCAGAATAATCTACACCATCACAAAGTGGGACTAAACACCTGAGCAGAAACACTTTACAAGATACGCGACCTAGGCGATATCGTCACTAACAGCCTTGAATACTGTCGATCAATGACAGCGCCCCTTCCCCTTATCAGTGAATAATTTCCCAGCCTCAGGAACAAACTCCCATTCATAGCCAGTTTGGTGGAGCACCAATTTAAGAACTCCGAACGTATCATTATTTCGCACTTCGCTCCCAATCTTGGTAAAGCCGAATCCTCGGCATGGTGCGCTCACCGGCCCCGACGGTGAACGAGCGATTCCGCGGAGCTTCAGCTTTGACCCGGCCCTCTACATCCAGAGGCGTGAACCGCTCATAGTCATGATCATGCCCCAGGAGAGCACCATATCGACTCCGAGGCGTAGAGCTCCTCCCATATCGGACTCATCACCTGTTGTTTTGGTGCCGACCGGACGAAAATCGCGGATGATGCCAGTAGGCCAGCGTGCAGAGGGATGGATGCACTAAGCAATCTTCGCGAAGCCAGCTGACGTTATCAGATTGAGCGTTGCGCCACAATCCGCATCTGGTGTTGCTGTTCATGCAATCACTACGCCAGGCCCCGATGTCGAAGCTGTAATAGCTTTGATCGCGCTGGATCCCGTTGCTGTGTCTAGTACTTATAATATTCCTCCCTGAGCCTCTTCACTTATACTGGATGGTGATCGACTTGAGTCGACCCTATCAACGATCGTAAGAGTCTTGAAAATCCTCAATAGCGCCGGCTGGGTATTGGTTGTCTCCCAATGTCAACACCGCTGACAGACCGTTGATCTGCAGCGCCAGATCCGAGGTCTCCATCTGTCGACAGACCTCGACCAGCTTGAGCTCTTGCTTATGGCCTTGGTCGGATGGCGGGCATGCGATATCACCGACCGCCACAATCACGGGATCCGACCGATCCAAGGCTTGGGCGTTTGCCCACAGAGGACTGAGAATCGCGGTACAGAGGCCGAGCAACATCAGGTGCGCCCTGCTAACGATCAGGAACATGCATAGCATAGAAGAATTGATCCGTGACGAGCGTGGAAGATGCAACTATACTGGGCCGACGGGTTAGATGGGCATCCACCTAAGATATACATTTTACTCACAAAATGCCCCAGGAGTACTCATGAATGATTGCATGCACCGATGCTGAGAACGGCCTCTTCGCACGATCCGCTATTGGCCTAGACCTCTTCTACAAGCCCTGGTCTTTGATACCCGCACGGTGACCGGCAGCCCCAATCCCACCGTCAACGGCACCTACCAAACAACGAACCACGCCGGCGGAGCAACCTTCCGGATGAATTTTTAACTGATGTGCCCTCTGGTTGAGACTACTCAGCCATCGCAGTGAGACCCACGAACGCCCTGGCCGATTCATACCAATCGTGTTCTTGCTCATAACATTTCCTGCAAACTTCCGCTTGCGAGCAACCGTCATCGCAAAACCAAACAGACCTTACCACTTAAACTCAGGACGCTTTAGCCACTCTAGAGCTCACAGAGCAACATCAGTCTGAGGCAATACCGCGTCGCCACCTCCTTACCCGGCAATGACCTATATCCCTCTACGGGGCTTCCCTCTCTGGTCGAAAACATTTACACTGCTGAAATTAGGCAGGACCATGAGCAGAATCCATGCCCTCGCTCGTCGCATCTCATCACGTCATCGAGCATGCCACGAGACACCGGCTATTCGTGCAATGACTCTCGCAGTTAACGGTAAAATCTCCTGCATCCTTGTCCAACCCACTGCAGCCTGTTACGGATTGCCTGCTTATCGATAGATCCTCACATGAGCAAGAGATACCTGCGAGGGGTGGTGCGTCAGGCATGATCTCCTGAACGAATTATTCAAACGAGATGATGTAGCTCGACGTACAACGATGGGTGTGGAACACACGAGTACATAATCGCGACAGCTTACAAGAAGGAGAAGCAGATGAGGCAAGGATTATCTTCTGTCACACGACTGATCACAATACTTGGATGTACCCTGACTATCACGGCCACATCCGTACAGGCGCAAGAAGTCATCACCAAAGGCGGCGCGACAGGGGTGAAGGTCACTCCAGGGAATACACAGAAGCTCGACTTTATCACAGCCAGGGTACGTACCCTTCCCAAAGCTCCCATGAGCGTCTCTGCACAGGCGGAACAGGATCTCATTCAAAATCTGGTTAATCAATTCCACTCACCCGCTCAAGCCTCCGCCGATGGCGATATCGGTGAAGCCCCTGGATTCGAAGGTGATGGGATCACCGATCCTGTCGAACTTGGCACTCCGCTGCTCGCAGGTGATCCCCAGGAGGGGCTGGATTTCCAATCCCAACAGTTCGGCCAATCCAACTATCCCTTTACAACCGCACGAGCGGATCTTGCTTCAGGTTTGACGAAAGTTCCGACTCCGACGAATACGATGTATCCCTATCGAGCGACCGGCAAACTGTTTTTCACGATCGGCTCCGACACATTTGTGTGCTCCGGCTCACTGATCAAGCGAGGCCTGGTTGTGACCGCGGCTCACTGTGTCACCGACTATGGAACGAGAAAACTCTTTACGAACTTTAAATTTATCCCGGGGTATCGACAAGGACAAGCTCCCTACCGCGTATGGGCCGCATCTCGAGTATGGGTCCCAACCAAATATTTCAACGGTGCGGCAACTCAATGTGCTCCGACGGCTCCCGGTGTGGTCTGTAAGGATGACGTCGCAGTCATCGAATTAGCTCCCCAGACAAATCCCACCTATCCCGGCACAAGTACTGGGTGGTATGGCTACAGGTGGAACCAGTGGGGTTTCACCAGTGCGGGCCTCACGCAAGTGACGCAACTTGGCTATCCCGTCGCCCTTGACGGAGGACTCTTGATGCAAAGAACCGACTCACAGGGATTTGTCGCATCAGCCACACTCATGAACAACACAATCATTGGGTCTTTGATGACAGGCGGGGCAAGCGGAGGGCCATGGCTCAACAATTTCGGGATTCAGCCCTTGGGCACCGGACCAGCAGGCACTTATGCCACTCCCAATATTGTGGTAGGTGTGACCAGTTGGGGCTACACCGATGCCGCGATCAGGCAGCAGGGAGCCAGTCCGTTCACGAGCTCAAATATCGTGACGTTAGTCAACAGCGCCTGTGCCGGCTCCGACCCACGTTGTTTGTGAGCGACAGACTACGGAATGATGGAGACAGCAAGACTGGCAACTACTCTGGTTGCTTTCGACGACCAGCCGCCTGAAGAGGTGGCGGGATCTCCCCAGGAAATAGGGAAACCACGTCTTCTTGACGAGGATGGCGCTATTGAGAAGTGACGCGAAAACGGCCCGCCTGGAAAGGCGGGCCGTTCTTGTAGAAGAACCTCTTTCAACCAGTTTACGCCACCTTCACCTCGATAGCCTTCGGTTTGGCCTTCTCCGACTTCGGCAGATGGAGATTCAGCACCCCATCCTTGAACTCGGCCTTGACCCTCTCCTCATCGATCACATCGGGCAGCGAGAAGGTCCGGACAAAGCTCCCGTATGAGCGCTCGATCCGATGATACTTTTTCCCCTTTTCCTCCTTCTCGTATTTCCGTTCACCCTGGATCGTGAGTACGCCGTCTTCTAACGTCACTTTCACATCCTCTTTCTTCACATCAGGAATCTCGGCTTTGATCTGATACTCCCCTTCTGTCTCACTGATGTCGACCGACGGCGTCCAATCCGCCACGACCATGGTTTCCTTCCCACTGGTCCGCGGGGCGGCCGGACGGGCAAACATACGATTCAACCGATCTGACACCTCTTCTAACTCGCGAAATGGATCCCATCGTACGAGCGTCATAGCACCCTCCTTTATTAAACTTCTGGTTGTTTGCGCTGGCGCTGCGCCGATTCACCTGCTTGATCAAGAGATAAATCGATCCGGTGGGAAGTCAAGAGCCTGGACGGGCGCCTGAGTTTGAGATTTCAGGCACGAGTTTCATGTTGTCGGAAAACTTTAAACCTGAGATCTAAAACTGTGAACTTCAGATCTGAAGCTTGAAACCGTTTGGCCGAAACGCTTCACGCGCGTGGAAGCGACGCGAGAACGCCTTAAAAGGACTGTTGCACCATACTCAGGCTACCGCCGGTCGATCGGCACGTAGGGCCGATTATGCTCACCGGCATAGATTTGGTCCGGCCTGAACAACTTATTTTCACGCAGCTGTTCCAACCAATGGGCGAGCCAGCCCGACACTCGTGCCATGGCAAAGAGCGGTGTAAAGAGATCAACATCGATTCCCATCTTGTCGTAGATGATGCCGGAGTAGAAATCGACGTTTGGATAGATACCCCTCTTGTTCAGTGATTCGCCCGCCGTCCGTTCAACCTCCACCGCAATGTCATACAGAGGGGAACTGCCGCACTCCGTGAATAACCGCCGACAGAGTTCTTGTAGGACGGTGGCCCGAGGATCTTTGACCTTATAGACACGATGGCCAAACCCCATCAGCTTCTTCTTATTCTGCAGCGCTCGCTCAACATATGTCCGTGCGTTCTCAGTCGTGCCGATCTCCTTCAGCATCATCACCACTTCTTCGTTCGCTCCTCCGTGCAGAGGCCCCTTCAGGGCACCGATCGACGAAGCCACGACGGTATAGGGATCGGCAAGCGTGGACGCCGTGACCAGCCCGGTAAAGGTGGAGGCATTCATGGTGTGTTCAGCATGAAGAATCAGACAGTCATCGAAGATTTGCGCCCATAACGGCGGCGTGACTGACTCGGTCAACATATACAAAAAGTTTTCGCTGAACCCGAGATCGTCCCGTGGCGGAATGGGATCGTCACCATGACGCAGGCGCGCCCAGGCGGCCACGATCGTCGGCAGCTTCGCCACGAGCCGGACAGCGCTCCAATAGTTATTCTCGACGTCCTTGACGTTGCGACCAGGGTAAAACATCCCCAGTGCCGCCACGGCTGCCTGCAGCGCATCCATGGGATGTCCTGTTTCAGGGAGACACTTGAGTAGATCGACGATGCGAAACTTGATGCGCCGATGATGGGTGACATCGTCCGTCCATTCTTGAAATTCGCTCTTCGAAGGCAGATGGCCGAACAGGAGGAGATAGGTTGTTTCCAGGTACGATGAATCCGAGCAGAGCGTTTCCACTCGAATCCCACGATACTCCAGAATCCCACGCTCACCATCGACATCGCTGATGGATGAGGTGGCAGCCGGCACTCCGGCAAGACCTGGCATGAAATCATGTGGCATAGGGCCTCCCTCAGACGTAACAACAATAGATGAACGCGACCGGTTTTCTTAACATCATACCGAAATCACCGCAATGCGTCATTCTTGCAATGGACCATGCTGCTTGGCATACTTCAGCTAGGAATACACCGTCACCAACGTGGACAGCCGGCAAGATATGGGAAGGGGATTCGGACACAGATGAACCGAGCGACCATCCTCATGGCAAGCCCTCTTCTCCTCGCCGCAAGCCTTGCGCCAACATTGCCCGCCTCAGCGGAAGAAGGTGTCCTTGCCTTCGCCGTCGTAAGCGAGGTTCCTAAGGACCGGACACGAGTTCCGGCCAAAGTGGCCATCGAGGGATCGGTCACCGACATGACACTGCTGGCCTCCGATCAGATCTTGTCAAATTTGGCCTGGAAGCAATTAGAATTCTGTCATGCTTTGAAGCTGGAAGGATACAAAACCCCTGAAGGGTTTCGCGTCCACACCGTGCGCGCCATTGACGGCGCCATGTTACCGATGGTCCTGCAAGGGTTTGAAGGAGATTGTCTGTTGAAAAGAGCCTTGGATGTTGGTCCCTTTGTCGATTAACG
>JAHBWO010000070.1 GCA_019636945.1 Nitrospira sp.
GTCAGCGTTAGGGTATATTGTCTCCGATGAGTCATATTAGTAATAGCACGATTCGTTTGTTTCCTTCGTGCACCGGTTCGGTCATTCTGATTCTCCTTGTCTGTCTCTGCGTAGTCTTCCAAATGTTGGGAGTACCAGTCACCTTGCTTGGGCTTCTGATGTCGGATGCGCCGGTGGAATCGTTCTCCGAAGACTTCTCTATTCCTCCGAACACACTAGAACCAAGTACTCCGATCCGTTCACATTTCACTGTGGAGAGTCCATACCCACGTCATCTTCCAGGCTTCTCGACTTTAGTCTTTCATCCTCCTCAAGCGTAGATTTCGTTCGTGCCCTAATCAATTGTCGGTACGCGCTTTCCTGAAATGTTCACACGTGGCTTCTGCCCGTGTCATGCCTCGATAGGGCGTGAACGTTTCTGGGAGCTCGACCTATCTCGCGGCCCTGTCATCATGGCAGGGCTGAGGGGGTACCGTGACTGGGATTGGTATGTTGGGAAATGGACTGCTGTGTGTGGTGCCGATGGGAATGTTGCATACGTCCATAACAGTTGCGAAGTCTGGAACGTATGGACCGATCGTGTCTCCGCGTGCTTGGATTCGAGCCGAGAAGAGGCCGGCCGAAGAAGCGTTACTCAACTTCAAAATAGAGGCGGCTGTTGATGGCATTGTGCCAAAGAGGTGTGGCGCAGACTTGAAGTTGGATAAAGATCGACGACTGTTGGATCCATAACTGCCGATTCCAAACAAGCGAAGACACTTCGATTCACCCAATTGTACGACATGTATTGAACTCGACCCTCTCTTGCCGATGACGCGATAAGGTCCACAGGAATTGTTGAACAAGACCTGGTTCAATTCGGAATTGAATGCGAGAGGTTCATGAGGGTACCCACGAGCCTGTTGAGACCTAAAGCCATCCAGCGCTGGTGAGCTGGTTTCTGCAGAAACATTGGCCGCTAACACTGTTGAAAGGTTTACACGATGAATGGCACCTCCTCCTTCTGGTCTGGGAAAACCGTGCTGGTGACGGGGGCAACCGGGTTTCTTGGTGGCTGGTTGGTTCGCCAACTGCTCCAGTACGAGGCGCACGTCGTCGTCCTAGTCCGGTCCTACAAACCAGAGTCTCAGTTTTTCTTAGACTCGTTCGAAGATTCTCCCTCGGTCTCACTCTACTGGGGCGATGTCTCCGACCAAGCGGTGATCGAACAAATCTTTGCCCAACACCCGATCGAGGTTTTGTTTCATGCGGCGTATGGCGCAGATGTGCATCGCGTCCTTGCTGAGCCATTGGAGTGTTTCCGGTCCTCCGCGATCAGCACGTGGCAAATTCTTGACTTTCTGAGAAAGCATCACCCGCACTGTATTTCCGTCATTAGTTCGACCGACAAGGTGTATGGACGCCAGGCAATCCCCTATCAGGAGCAGTTCCCGCTCCAGCCACTCCACCCCTACGAGGTCGCGAAGGCGTCACAGGATCACGTTGCTCAAAGCTACGGGAAGATCTTCAAGTGTCCTGTGGCCATCACCCGCTGTGGGAATTTCTTCGGGGGATATGACTTCAACTTCACGCGGCTTATTCCCGGCGTGATCCAAAGCATTCTGCGAGGTCACAAGCCCACCCTCCGCTCGAATGGGCGGTTCACGCGGGATTTCTTGTACATCGAGGACGCCGTCGACGCCCAACTCCTGTTGGCTCAACGGTTGTCGGAAGACGACCGTCTGTACGGCGAAGCGTTTAATTTCTCGTACGGAGAGCCCATTGAAGTACTCGACATTGTGAAACAGATTTGTCGGGTGCTCGACGTGCCGGCGGAAGTGGTTGTGCAGGAGAAGAGTGCGGCGGAAATCCAAAATATGGAGCTCTCGTGCGACAAAGCGCGGCAAGCACTAGCGTGGACACCATCGCACACGTTCACCACCGGTCTGGAACGGACGGTGGCCTGGTATCGCGAGCATTTCTCCCACGTTTCAGGAAAAAGCTATGACTGGCTCCGAAGAACTCTTGTTTAGCAGCTAGAGCTCAGAGGCGATGAGCAGCAAACTGAGAGGCGAGCCAGATAGGAGAGAATGCTAGTGGCCTCAGTCCGAATTCCGATGTGACACGCTCGCCACAATTGTCAAATGCCCACAGTGAGCAAATGGCGAGGGGGCCGTGTCGGTACGTTGAGCTTCGGAACGATGGGGGGCGTTGTCCGTGGCCTTTTGCACCATACTGCAGTGGAGGCGCATGCTATTCAAAACGAAACATTTCGAACTCGAGATTGGCAACTTTGTGTTTATCCGTGCGCCGTGGCTGGGTTCGGTATACATCGGCCCTGACTCTGGCTGTGGCTACCTCGTGAGGAGTCGCCCGAATGAGCTTGATGCCATGCGACGCGACTATATTGAGAGGACCCGCGAAGCGTTGCGAGTACGGCGCAATCCAACAAAATGGCGACAATAGCTCAACTCTATGGCTAGGGTACAGAGGAAGTCATGTGGAAAGAATTGTCCGGAAAAGTCACTCTGGCCGCGTTTGTCCTGGCAGTCGGAACGATGGCCATGCTCGACCGCGTGTCGGCGGAGCCGAATAAATTCGAGAAGGCAGCCTCAGCGAAAGTGTCGATCGTTGAGGCAATCATGACTGCGTCTGAGAAAGTATCAGGTGCCGTGGTCGAAGCCAAGTTAGAGCAGAAGCACGACCGGCTGATCTGGGAAGTCGAGGTTGTTACGCCGGAGAAACAGGTGATGGAGGTGCACGTTGATGCCCAGATCGGGACCATCATTGATGTGGAAGAAGAAAAGGTGAAGTCGAGACGGATTCATCGGCGGCATTGAGGACATGGAGCATTGGTCCACGATCATCAGCCACCCCGTTTCATCGCCATTGAACCGTCATTTCCTGATGGAGCCGCAATGGGGAGAATGGATTACCGATTGACGAGTGGGAGAAAGATGGTTCGAGCTATTCCCTGTTGAGAAATCGACCAAGAGCAATGCGGTGGCTGAGCATCGTGCTCCAGGTCAGGCTGTTCAGCTTTGTCCGGGAGTTTACTGCCCGCACGGTGACGATCCTGACCTGGGGTGGCCAGCGCGGCGGAATATCCGTCGCGCTGGCCCTTTCCCTCCCACGAGTCCCTCTCGTAACAATCTTGTCGCCATCATCTATACCGTTGGGGTGTTTTCAATCTTGGTGCGGGGTTTGACCATCAATCGCTTATTGGGGGATTCACCAGATAGTTGATAGGCGAGGAGCAGACCTTTCATAGATTGCGATGGGTATTGGGAGTATCATTGGGTGAGCACTACTGGTCACGACAATGGTCACAGGCGCGTACGTGACAACATGTCGCTCGGATGTTAGATTGAGTTTATGAGCCTGATGAACCGAATGACATCATGCTTTCCATCCGGCGTCACAGCGGTGGTAGGTTTTGTCTTGTTACTCTGCATCTGTGTGGTCGTACAGATGCTGGGAATGCCGGCCACGCTCATAGACCTGTTGAATTCCGATGCGCTCGTGAAGGTGGAGCCTGTCTCGGAAGATCATACGACCGTATCTCCGTCACTTGAGTCGGAGCGACCGAGACTTCTGACGTTAGTCACTGAGTCTGATTCCGTGCTCCGGTTGCCAATCTTGGCTACCTCTGTATTCCATCCCCCTGCCAGTTAACCGCTTCTCTTTCACTCAACGCGACAACGTCGAGACATTCTGCGTGAAGCGCGGGTTTCATAGCCTTCATGCAGCGTTCAATGCGTTGTGTGAAAAATACGATCAGCGACCCTGAAAGACGATTCGGCTACCAGCGGGAAGTTGGTACGCCATCTATCATCAGAATGCGGTGGAGTGTTTTCACACAGAAGGAGTGTCATGAAGTGCTTGGTATGTCGGTCTATGTGCTTCGTAGCTCTGTTGATCTTGCAAGTTGATCTGTCGTTTAGTTCTACTGCAGTCGTCGTTCCGCTCTCAGCTTTAGAAAGAGTGCAAGTGGATGACGATCACGGTGTGTTGCTCGGAACGCACCATGTCATCATGAATGCCAACCGAAATGGGCAAGGTCACGCCCCGGAATTCACTCACTCGAAGGCGATGGAATGGCACATTGAAGAAGTCACTGAGGGTAAACGGTTTCTCACAATACATGTGCCCACGCATGGCCCATTTGTCGTGAGACTTCCAGTCGGATCCTACCGTGTGACAATGATGAGGTTCCCTAGCCCTGAGGGGACTTGGCATGGAGGACTTGCCACGACCTTTGAGATAAGGCCAGGGGAATGTACCTCCCTGGGAACCTCAATGCTGCAAATGCAGCTAGGGTTCGTGACTGGGTGGATTTCGCGTCACGTGTTGCATGAGCAAGAAATCAGTCGTGCGAATCATGATCAACTGATCGGAGGAAATCGCTGTTTGATTTCCAAGGCTCCACTCACGACATCGCTGAAGCATCCAATCAAACTCAACCGATCAGCGGCGCAGGAATGAAAGGAACCACGTCATGAACAAGAATACGCTCTATCATGGTTTCGTTATGAGTGTCTCCGTCTTGGCGGTCAGTGTGATGCTGGGGTGTGCAGATCTCAGGATTCCGTTTCCCACATCACAGATTGTGATCCCGGACGAAGATCACGGACTGTTACTGGGTAAGATTCACCTCACTCGGGATGGAAAGTCACCATCGGAAGGGCTGAGTTGGCCAAAAGAGATGAAGTGGTGGGTTGAAGATGAAGCAACGGGGGCACGCCTGATGATCGGTCATCTTCCGCTTGATGGTCCGTTCGCGGTGCAACTCCCAGTTGGTTCCTATCGTGTCACCGACATCAGTTTGGCAGGTACACGAGGCATTTGGCACACCGTGTTGCCGACCGCCTTTACCATTCGGTCACGAGAATGTACGACACTGGGTACTCTGGATCTTGAGATGCAAACAGGGTTCTTTACGGGATGGATGACACGACAGGTCAGTCATGAGAAAGGAATCGATGCCGAGGATATGGGCGAGCCATACGGGGCAGAGGGCTGTCCCACGCTGGTGGCCCCACTTGAAACACCTGTCAAGAGCGTGGTCAGAAAGCAGTTTCCTACCCGAGGTGCCGGCCGGTTCTAGGGATCTAAGAGGCCCTTTCTACATCGCCAGTCCGGGGTACTCTGGCTGGCGATGGCATTTGTAACGGAATGCCTCGTCCAAAGAGTGAATAGGTTGAGGAACCACCGATGAGTAGTATGGTTTCTACCATCCTGGCCGATGCGAAGTCAGGTCTTGTGGTGTTCTTTGTGGCACTACCCCTCTGCCTGGGGATCGCGCTGGCTTCCGGCGCTCCGTTGGTCTCGGGCTTATTAGCGGGGATTGTTGGCGGTCTTGTGGTCGGAATGTTCAGCGGATCGCACACCAGTGTGAGCGGCCCGGCTGCCGGGTTGTCGGCCGTTGTGGCTGCACAAATTCTCTCGCTCGGTTCTTTCTCTGCCTTTCTGATGGCCGTGATCCTTGCCGGGATGATTCAAATCGCTCTCGGCCTTTCCAAAGGAGGGTTCATTTCTGAATTTTTTCCCTCGAGCGTGATCAAAGGGTTGCTGGCTGCGATCGGCGTGATCATCATCTTTAAACAGATTCCCCACCTTGTCGGGCATGACGCCGACCCGGAAGGAGACCTGTCCTTCTCCCAGCCGGATCTCGAAACGACGTTTTCCGAACTCTTCCGCATGTTCGGAGATTATCAACTGGGGGCCGCCGTTGTGGGTCTGCTGTCCGTGGCACTGCTCGCGCTGTGGGACAACTGGAAGCCGTTGAAGACATCTCTCTTTCCCGCTCCTGTCGCCGTAGTGCTGTTCGGTATTGGAGGAGGATTGTGGTTTGAACATCTTGGTGACCCATGGGTGATCAAGCCGAGTCATCTGGTGCAGGTGCCGGTGGCGGGCGACCTTGCTGAGTTGTTCGGACTGCTTGCCCGGCCGGACTTCTCGCAATGGATGAATCCGGCAGTCTATACCGCGGGGATGACGCTGGCTATTGTGTCTTCACTTGAGACCTTACTGAATCTCAAAGCTGTCGATCGGATTGATCGGCAACAACGTACCTCACCGCCGAACCAAGAGTTGTTCGCGCAAGGCATCGGGAACGTGACGTGTGGATTGATCGGTGGACTCCCGATCACCTCTGTGATCATCCGGAGTTCGGTGAATGTGAATGCGGGCGGCCAAACAAAGCTGGCTGCCATCATCCATGGCATCCTGCTTCTTGTCAGTGTTCCACTCATTCCGACCTGGTTGAATACTATTCCGATATCTTGTCTCGCGGCCGTTTTGTTGATGGCCGGTATCAAACTGGCCAGTCCCGCTCTCATCAAGCAAATATGGAGCGAGGGCCGATACCAGTTTATTCCCTTCGCGGCAACCGTGACGGCTATCGTGTTCACTGATCTTTTGATCGGCATCGTGATTGGGTTGATCGTGGCCATTGGGTTTATTCTTCATAGCAACATGCGTCGTCCAGTACATCGGTTGGTCGAGAAGCATCTTGGTGGAGATGTCGTCCATATTGAGCTTGCGAATCAGGTCAGCTTCCTGAATCGTGCCGCTCTCGCCAAAGCGTTGAATGACGTACCTAGGAATGGTCGTGTACTCTTGGATGCGCGAAGCACGGACTATATCGATCCGGATGTGCTGGACTTGGTTCGAGACTTTAAGGATCAGACAGGACCGGCTCACGGGGTCGAGGTGAGTCTCGTCGGGTTTCGGAGTGAGTATCACGTTGAGGACCAGATTCACTATGTGGATTATTCGACTCGTGAACTCCAGCAGGCCATCACTCCGCAGCAGGTCCTGCAGATTCTGAAGGACGGCCACGAGCGGGCCCGCACCGGTCGGCGCCTGACTCGCGACTTTAGTCGCCAGGTTCAGGCTACGGCAACGGCCCAATATCCGTTGGCGGTCGCACTCAGTTGCATCGATTCCCGTACCCCTGTGGAATTGATCTTCGACCTCGGCATGGGCGACATTTTTAGTATCCGTGTGGCGGGCAACATCACAAGTCGAGAGGTCTTGGCGAGTGCAGAATACGGGTGTGCGGTGGCGGGTGCGAAACTCATGATTGTGATAGGCCATACCAGATGCGGGGCGGTCTCTGCCGCTGTGAAGCTCCTAGGCTCACACCGGACGGCTGCCGATGCGACAGGATGTCAGCATCTAGATACTATCGTCACTGAGATCCAGCGGTCTGTAGCAGGTATTGCCGGCCAACCGGCTGTGAAACCATCCGCCTCTGACCTTTTGACGATTGCGGATGCTGTCGCTCGGGAAAATGTCTTGCGTGTGGTCAAAGCCGTTCGTCAGCAGAGTCGGACGCTTGATGCTCTGGTTCAAGAACGACGTATTGCGATCGTCGGTGCAATGTATGACATCCCCACGGGGGATATTGAGTTTGTGGTCGAGGATGGACTGGGGGAAATGGGGATACAGGAGAACGCGTGACAGCCCCTTGTTCTACAGCGAATGACCTGGATCTGCTGAAAATGGGTCTGTCGCTCCCTCAGGACCCAGTGCATGCGTTTGAAACGACGACTGTATTGTGCATAGGTTCTGGTTGCGAATAAGTTGCCGTCATCAAGCCACTTTCTAGAAAGGGTTTCTGAACTCCGTCACTTGACTCTTAATCCTGCTAACCTGTAGCTTGCAGGCATGAAGCGAATGAGACCGGAGGGAGTACTCCTTCCCATGCAAGGATGGGCTATAGCGTGTCTAGTCTCATTCCTGTGTCTCTGCGTGGTCTTTCAAATGCTCGGCGTACCAGTGACATTGCTTGCCTTGCTTGCGTTGGATTCGCCGATCGAGTCGCTTTCTGAAGACTTCTCGATTCTTCCGGTCATTTTGGAGCCTGGTGCGCTCACCCGTAGTGCTTTTTCTGTCGAGTTTCAGCAACTTGTTTATCTCCCCATCGTTTCAACCGCCATCTTCCGCCCTCCTCTAGGGTAGCCTTCGTTCGTACACCAGTAGGTTTGTTTAGGTGCTCAACTGAGTCCGCTGTGCTCGACATTGAGCATGGTCACGTTGTGTGCCTCAGCGGTCTTGATCGAACGCCTGTCGCCCTCAAGCCTTAGGCATTGGACGATCATGAATGGTCACCCTCGTGCAGCGAGCCAAACCAGTCGCTTGCATGAAGCGAAATAGATCATCGTCGAGAGTAGAGGAACAACCTGTCGAAGATGAATTTTTCCAATGAGATATCATGCCCCAGCGGACAGACCTCTCAGTTTCTTGGTGCGTGTGCATTCCGTGAAGCAGAGGACTTTCAGAAGAAGGTCTCTGCGGAAATTGTGAAGATGTGGGGCAACGAACGTGCGCGAGACATGCTACAGGATTTTGACGATGCAAATCGTGAACATGAGACAATCAGTGAGCCTGACGATTCTCAACCGCTCACGGTCGAGCCGCCTCTGGCCTTATCGAAGATCATCCCGAAACTGACAGCCGTTGAGCGGCTCTGGATGGCTCGGATCGTGAAGGCGCATGGTAAGGATTTCGTACTGGCTCGGTGGCCGGCCTACGAAATCCACATCAATTACGTTCGGTGCCTTCGTTAGATCCGAGGAAGCTACAAAATGGCAGGACGAGCCTGAATGGTGGCCACACTGCAAGCTCCAATACAATGAGAGGGATCAGATGACGAGTTTTGTTACCCATTGGACGGGCTATGCGGCGCTCGCCCTGTTTATCGCCGCGTATCTGTTGGTGATCGTGGAAGAGTCGATTCATCTACGTAAATCAAAACCGGTTCTGGTGGCAGCGGGGGGAATCTGGATCGTCACTGCGCTGGCATACGGCACGCAACACCAAGCTCATGCCGCTGCAGAAATTCTGCGGCATACCCTGCTTGAATATGCCGAGCTCATGCTCTTTCTCCTGTCCGCCATGACCTTCATCAATACGATGAGTGAGCGCAACCTCTTTGAGGCGTTGCGGACGCGGCTTATTTCACTGGGCTTATCACTGCGCAGCATATTTTGGCTCACCGGCATCCTGGCGTTTGTTATCTCGCCGGTTGCCGATAACCTCACGACGGCGTTGGTCATGGGTGCCGTGGTCACGGCGATCGGTGCAGGTAATGGACGCTTCATAGTCTTGGGCTGCATCAATGTCGTCGTGGCTGCCAATGCCGGTGGCACGTTTAGCCCGTTCGGGGATATCACGACGCTGATGGTCTGGCAAAAAGGCGTGATCCAATTCGGGGAGTTTCTGGCGTTGTTTGTGCCCTCGCTTGTCAACTGGCTTGTGCCGGCAATAGCTATGGCCATGACAATTGGACGTGACAAGCCGACGGCCATCCTGGAACCGGTGGAAGTGAAGCATGGCGGCTACCTCATCGTACTGTTGTTTCTTCTCACCATAGCGGGGACGGTGGTGATGCATCATTTTCTGGAGATGCCTCCGTTTCTCGGCATGATGACCGGACTGGGGGTTCTCAAATCCTATGGGCATTGGATTCGGCGGAAGGAATTGGTCGAATGGACGGACATTCCCATGTCTGATGACGAGCAGACGGGGCAGAGGCCTGCGCTCTGGAAACCAGCTGTCAAACCGTTCAATATTTTCATCAGCATGAAACGCGTGGAATGGGACACGCTGATGTTTTTTTACGGCATCATGCTCTGTGTCGGCGGACTTGGGGCGCTGGGCTATCTGACGGTTCTGTCCAGCCTCCTGTACCAAGGTCTAGGTGCAACGGCCGCCAATATCCTCGTTGGAATCTTATCAGCCGTGATAGACAACATCCCGATTATGTTTGCTGTCTTGAGCATGAATCCGGATATGAACCTTGGCCAATGGCTTCTGGTCACGTTGACCGCAGGGGTTGGAGGATCGCTTCTCTCGATCGGGTCGGCGGCCGGCGTGGCCCTCATGGGACAAGCACGAGGTGTCTATACCTTCTTTGCCCACCTGAAATGGACATGGGCGATCGTGTTGGGATATGCGGCCAGTATCGGCGTTCACTGGATGATGAACAGCCATTTGTTCACTCCATGACAGAGATCATCCATCTGTTCGTATGGGTTCCTTCTTTGCAGGTTCCTCGCGCATGAACGTGGGATTATCACGTATGCCGGCGTGGCCTTTTTGATCGTCACACAGGAGTTTGACGATTAACGGCGTGCTGGGAGGGGGGGAATAGGAATAATGGAGAGAGGATGGACCATGCAAGGTCGCTTGGCGAAAGGCAACTCGGTTCTGTATGCCCACTATCTGATGACCTGAATTTGCCGCCAGCGTTCCGATTGATACCGCCAGAGAAGCAGCCCCATTCGCACGGTCCAGTCTGCGATCACTCGTACTATTCGAAATGCTTCTTGACACAATTGGGATAAATAGTGTACATGCACTCATTATGAAGTCGCAATGCTCAGAAGAATTTGGGGAATGCGTTGATTGCGCATGTTTCAACGTGCGAAAAGCCGCACGTGCGATCACGCGATTCTATGACTCTGTCCTTGAACCTTCCGGGATACAGGGAACACAATTCTCCTTGTTGACAGTCGCTAAACTGGCAGGTGAGTTGCCAATCACGGAAACGGCAGATCGCCTTGGTGTAGACAGAACGACGTTAACCAGGAACTTGAAAGTACTAGAAACTCGCGGTCTCATTGCAGTCGGACCTGGTAAAGATGGACGTACGAAGTCGATTCAGTTGACCACTGCTGGACGAGAGGCGCTGATGAAGGCGTTGCCCTATTGGAAGAAAGCACAGCAGACGGTCGTTCAGGATCTTGGACATGCGCGCTTCAAGACCCTTATGAAAGAATTGTCTGCCATTCGATCGTTAAGCAAACAATCAATCTAACGAATTCACGGTAGATGGGTGGTTTATAATACCACGAAGAGTGTAGATGCACTAATCGCGCTTATACTGACGTTCTAGAGATGCATCTCATAAGAGTATCTCGGGCATTATAAGTTCCATCTTCCAGGTTGCCCGATCATGGAATTCAGGTTTGTGGACAAGTAATGAGAAATGTTTTTGAATGATACGTGTATATACACCATAGGAGGGAATGGCGATGAGTCGGACGATAGATCATGGCAGAGCCGAGCAGTTTTTCTGGTGGGTCACCACGCACGCCAAGGCGCTTGTTCTCGCGGGAGTCATATTGATAGTGGGCCTGGCCGCATTCATCCCACAGTTGACCATGGATACGTCGGCTGATTCGTTCATTGCGAAGGATAACCCTGCCCGCGTCTATCGAGATCAAGTCAAACAGGTCTTCGGCTTGTCTGATCCCTTTGTGATCGCAGTCATTAATCGTGGGGCCACCGGCGTCTTTAATCCCGAGACGTTGCAATTGGTGCAGTGGCTGACAGATCGAGTCAAAACCATTCCCAACGTGGACCCTGATCGAGTGATGAGCCTGGCCACGGAGAACAATATTGTCGGCACGGCTGACGGCATGCAAGTGAAGAAGTTCTTCCAGCCGCCGCCTGCCACGCAAATTCAGGCCGATACGATTCGTGCGGCGATCGCTGATTTCCCGCTCTACCAGGGCAGCCTGGTGGCACGTGATGAGACGGCGACCTTGGTCACGGCTGAAGTTCTTGACGAGATGAAGAACGAGGCGACGTATCAGGCATTCATGAGCCTGGTTCAAGAGGCCCCTCAGCTGCCAGGGGTCGAGCTCCATGTGGCTGGCGAAGGGGCGGTCTCTGGATATCTCTTCAACTACATTGACCACGATGCGAAGCGAATCAATCCGGTTGTTGCGATCGTCATCACTCTTGTTCTCTTCATCGCATTTCGGACGGTGCGCGGGATGCTGCTACCGAATTTGGTCGTACTCGGCACGGCGGCAGCTGCCTTCGGGACCATGGCAGCGGGCGGGGTCCCATTCTACGTGATTACCAACGGTCTCCTTTCCATCTTGATCGGGATGGCGGTCGCCGAGCCAATACATCTCCTCACACACTATTACGAAGTGGGTCGCGCTCATCCCAATCTCACCCATCAGGAAGTGATTGTTCGTACCATGACCGACGTCTGGAAGCCCCTGACGATGACTATTCTCACCACAGTGGTTGGCTTCATTTCGCTCTATGCGTCCGGCGGGATGCCGCCAATGCAGTATTTTGGTCTCTTTGCGTCCATCGGAATTATGGGGGCTTGGGCCTATGGCTTGGTCTTTATTCCGGCTGCATTGATGCTGGTGCCATTCAAGCCTTCCCCTGCGATCAAAGGCGACCAGACGATTGATCGCTATGGTCAGCTCGTGACGGCATTGGGCAACTTTGCGATTCGCCGACCAAGGCTCATTCTCAGCGTGACACTCATCGTTGCTGTATTGGGGACGATCGGTGCGTTTCGGCTCGTCATCGAGGAGGCGACGATCGAAAACTTTCAACATGATGAACCCATTTATCGCGCAGACACAGTGATCAACCAGGTGATGGACGGAACCAATTACCTCGATATTGTGGTGGAGACCCCAACCGCTGAGGGCTTGTTCAATCCGGATGCACTGCATCGCATCGAGGCTCTCCAGAGATTTGTCGAACCGTTGCCTGGCGTTGGTGGGACGACGTCGGTGGTTGACTATGTGAAGCAGATGAATCGGTCGATTAACGAAAACCGCAAGGAGGCGTATCGCATCCCCGATAACCGGGACCTTGTGGCGCAACTCTTCCTGCTCTACTCCGCCTCCTCCGATCCGACAGATTTCCAAGAGGAAATTGACTACAACTATCGACGGGCCAACATTCGCGCCAGCATCAACACGTCTCATTACGTGAACAACCGGACAGTGATTGAGCAGGTTGAACGGTATCTCCTCGAACAATTCAATACCAATGAGATCGTGGGGCATGTGAGCGGGCGTGTGAACGTCAACCATCATTGGTTAGAGACCATTGCCTCCACACACTTCGTCAGCGAAGGTATCGCCTTGGTCATCAGCTGGCTCATGGCCTCCTGGCTGTTCCGTTCACTTGGTGCTGGACTCTTTACGCTGGTGCCGGTGTTTGCTTCAGTCCTTCTCGTGTACGGCATTATGGGGTTTGGTGGGATCTGGCTGGCTGTGGGGACCTCCATGTTTGCGGCCATTGCGACCGGGCTGGCGATCGATTTTGGCCAGCATACGACCCAGCGGATTCGTGAGCTCATGCGATCCGGTACGGGCACCTTTGAGGAACGGATGGCGCACTTTTTCCCGTCTACGGGGAGGGCGCTGTTTTTCAACTTCCTAGCTATGACGCTGGGTTTCGGCACTCTCATGATCAGTGCGGTGCCGCCACTGATCCGTTTCGGGGCGTTGGTAGCTCTGGCCATGGCCGTGAGCTTTCTCGCCAGTATCACGGTGATGCCGGCACTGGCGACGGTGTTTCGTCCGCGCTTTCTTGGGTTTGAGACACCCGATCAGGAAGCAACTCAGGCCGTACAACTTAATCCGATCTTATCCGTGTCTACCATGAAGGAAGGAAGGTAATTGCTATGCGATCGCATATACAGAACCTGTTTATGGTGCTCTTTCTGTTGAGTCCTTTGGCCGTATCCGACGTTGCAGCGGAATCCCTACTTGCCGGGGAAGAAATTGCTCGACGCATCAATGCGCGTAACGAAGGAGAGGTCGTCTCACGTTTCATTACGATGGCCATGACCGATCGTGGCGGCACCGAACGAGTCCGAGAAACAAAGAGCCTCCGAAAGTATTTTGGAAAAGAGAAACGCACGATCATCTTCTATTTGAGTCCCTCGAATATTAAAGATACGGCATTTTTGACCTACGATTACCCGGAGGCCGATCGAGATGATGATCAATGGTTGTACTTGCCCGCCGCCAGAAAAGTTCGCCGTATTTCCGCCTCTGACCGCGGGGACTACTTCCTTGGCACGGACTTTACGTATGAAGACATTCGCAAGGAAACCAAGGTTGGGATCGAGGATTACTCGTGGAAAACTCTCGGCGAGGAGACCATTGATGGGCATCGGTGCTTTCTCGTGGAAGAGATTCCCGTGAATGAAAAAACAGCGCAGGAATTGGGCTACAGCAAGGTGCAGTCCTGGATTGATGCCGAGATCTGGATGGTCCGTCAAGCCAAGTACTGGGATGTGGCGGGTAATCCGTTGAAGACTCTCCAGATCAGGGAGATCAAATTGATCCAGGACATCTGGACCGCCCATCAACTATCCCTTGAAAACCACAAGACCGGCCACAAGACGGTGTTTACCTTCAAAGATGTGACCTATGGGCAAAGTGTCAAGGATGAAATGTTCACAGAAGATGCCTTGCGACGCGGCTATTAAGGACCCATGCCAAATTCATTTACGACGGTTGGAATCCTGGCGCTGGCGGTGTGGCTCATCGCCGCCAGCGCCCTTGCCGAGAGTACGCCAGACGAGACGAAATCGAGTCAGTTGAATAATCATCGGTTTAGCGCGGTGCTTGAATCGGAAGCGGCATATGGGATGGCACGAGATCGTGCCAGTAAGATGGAGATGGTGCTTGATCCGCAGTGGGAATATCGATGGAGTGAAGATACGCGTATCACCGGGATCGCTCGGCTGTATACGGAAGGGTTCGACCATCTCGAACCTGGTCGTCTGAGCCAAGGGGAGGTTGCACCGAATTCCCGACGTCTCCAACTCGGTGACCGAACGGACGTAGAACTGCGCGAGTTCTACCTGCGGACGCGAATCTGGGGGATGCACCTGACGCTTGGCAAACAGCAAGTCGTTTGGGGGAAGGCCGATGGACTGAAACTGCTCGACGTCGTCAATCCACAAAACTTCAGGGAATTCATTCTGGATAACTTTGACGATTCTCGTATTCCGTTGTGGACATTTAATGCTGAATTGCCCGTTGGAGGCGGCAACTTGCAATTGCTCTGGATACCGGATCGCACCTATCATAAACTGCCTCAAGCAGGTGGCACGTTTGCTTTTAATTCACCGCTGATCGTTCCCCAGGCTCCTCCTGGTGTTGCGGTGAATCTTCGGCCTCTTGAACGTCCTAATAATATCGTGATGGATTCCGACATCGGCATGCGGTTTTCAAAGTTTTGGCATGGCTGGGACCTCACGGTGAACTATCTCTACCACTATGCGGATTTTCCTGTATTGTTTCAGTCTGTGCTTCTGGCCCCGGGCGGCGCCACCGTTACCGTGAACCCTCGGTATGAACGCAACCATCTCATCGGGGGGTCCTTTAGTAATGCCTTTGGCAATCTGACCGTGCGGGGGGAAGCGATTTATAATACCGATCAATTCGTGTTGACCATGAATCGACGGGACGGTGATGGGGTGATCAAGAGCGGTGAAATAGCCTATGTTCTCGGGCTGGATTGGTCAGGCATCCAGGATACGTTGCTGAGTGTCCAGCTGTTTCAAAGCTGGTTACTCCATCCTGCCGACGGCATGGTACGCGACACACCAGATACCACGAGTACCGTATTACTGAGGCGACATTTCTTCAATGAAACATTAGAAACTGAAGTGCTCTGGTTGCAGAGTGTCAATCAAGGCGATGGACTCGTCCGGCCAAAAATTAGCTATGAATTGCGAGATAACCTAAAAATCTGGACAGGATTTGATCTGTTTTATGGCGATCGCAATGGCTTGTTTGGACAATTTGATCGGAACGATAGACTCGTGATGGGAATGGAACTAGGGCTTTGAGCAGTGGTTGCTCAATCCGACAATGATGTGCACTGTGATATGGTTGGATCAGTAACCCTATCTGATGACCTGAATCTGCCGCCAGCGTTCGGATTGATATCTCCAGAGCAACAGCCCCATCCGCACGGTCCAATCTGCGATCATGGCCGCCCAGATATAGAAGACCGACTGGCGCATCCAGAGGGCAGCAACCAAGGCTAATGGCACACGGACACCCCACATGCCGATCATGGTCGCGCCCATAATGAAACGGGTGTCGCCGGCGCCACGCAACGATCCAGCCAGAACCATGGTGAGGGCCAAGGGGATTTGCAATAACGCCACAATCTTAAGGAACATCGTTCCGAGTTCGATCACCGCTTCGTCGGTGGTGAATGCCCTAAACAACGTAGAAGGAACGAAGAAAAAGAGAAGACCCATCCCGGTCATGATGACGATGGCCAGCCGATTCGCTTCCCAATTTTCCAATTTCGCTCTGGTGTATTTTCTGGCTCCGATGCTCTGCCCGACCATGGTGGCGGCGGCGATGGCCAGTCCGTAACCTGGGAGAAAGGAAAACGACTCAATTGATAATCCCACTTGATGCGCGGCATAGGCAACCGTGCCATAGAGGAGCACGAGTTTGGTGTAGACAAAGATGCCGGCTTGTTGGACGATGCGTTCTCCGGACACAGGCGCTCCCACATCCCAGATTGATCGAATGAGGTCCATACGCAACCTGGATGACTCCTTGAGGATGGGACGACACTGCAACACGAGGTAGACAACCCCTGCCGCTTCGGCAAGGCCGACGGCGATTGCCGCACCCTTCAATCCCAATGCAGGAAGGCCCCAGCGCCCATAGATGAGCGGGTAGGCCAGGGCGATGTGCAGGAGGTTGACGGCGATGAGCCCGTACATGGGGGTCTTGGTGTCACCGGTCCCTTGAAGAATCGAGGACAGGACTTGGATGAGGATGGTACAGGGGATGATCAGAAAGATGAGTGTCGAATAGGGAAGGGCGAGTTCAATGACGGCGGATTCCGCACCAAGCTGTTGCATCACGAACCGATTGCCGGCGATCCCTAGGGCGGCCAAGAGCATTGCGATGCCGAGCGACAGCCAGAGGAAGTGACGAGCGGCTTCTCCCGCATCCAGTCGACGTCGTGCTCCCCAGAGTTGGGCCACGACCACATTCGTGCCAACGGAGATTCCGGAGACCAGGGTCGTGGCGACGAACGCCAGTAATTGACCAAGCCCGACTGCAGCGATGGATGTGGCACCGAGTCCGCCGACTAAAAAGACAGCGACAATCCCTTCTGCCCGCTGTAGTAGCGTGGTCAGCGTGACGGGAAGAGCTAAAGTCATCACGGCCCGTCTGATTTGAGTGACACCGTTACCCATGGGGCGCTATCCTAGCAGAGTTTCTTCGTAGACCATGTGAGAAATCACCGATCACAGCATGGATAGAAAACTGATAGTGGATTCTCAGGACAGGCTCTCTCCGGTTGCCGCAGCACCGCGACTATCAAAGTCCAAGTTTCTCTCTGGACTTCAATGTCATAAACGACTCTATTTGGAAATTCATCAGCCCGCGTTGGCGACGCCGCCTGATGCGTCGATGCAGGCCATCTTGGATATGGGTACGGAGATTGGTGTCCTGGCGCAACAGTGCTTCCCTGGGGGCGTCCTTGTCAAAGCGGGCTTTCGTCAGCGAGAGGCGGCGGTCGCGGAGACCATCGCCCTCCTTCAAGATCCTACGGTTCCTGCCGTCTTTGAAGGAGCCTTTGAGCACGATGGTGTGTTGGTCCGTGTCGATATTCTCGAGCGCGTCCAGACTGGTTTAGGGGAGTCCTCTTCCTGGCGTTTGATTGAAGTGAAATCGTCGACCAGGGTCAAAGATGTGCATCTCGATGATTTGTCGATTCAGAGCGCGGTCGTGCATGGTGCTGGAGTAAACCTGGACGCGACCTGCCTGATGCACATCAATACAGGCTATCGCTACGATGGTGGGGTGGTTGATCTACAGGCACTCTTTTCAGTCGAACATGTTTCGGAAGCCGTGGCGTCCAGACGAACGCTGGTGTCGGAACGATTGGCTGCCATGAAGGCCATGTTATCAGGGGCACAGGCTCCACTGATCGAGCCGGATCAGCATTGCCACAGTCCCTATGAATGTCCCTTTTGGGCCCATTGTACCAAGGACAAGCCGCCGCGCTGGATCTATCACCTGCCGGGGAAGAAAGAGATGGTCAGTCAGCTGGTCCGGCAGGGGGTCACGACGATCGACGAGATTCCGGAGGGAGCCCGACTGTCGGATGCACAGCAAAAGGTCAAGCACAATGTGGAATGGGTTTCATCTGAATTGGGTTCACTGCTTCGTTCTCTCCGGTACCCGATCCACCATCTTGATGCGGAAACCGTGATGTTGGCCGTCCCACGGTTTCCCTCCACCAGACCCTATCAGGCCCTCCCTGTTCAGTGGTCCAATCATATTGAGCTCGAATCCGGCGAGGTCATGCATCAGGAGTTTCTTCACACCGAGGCATCTGAGCCACGCCGGCGTTGGGCTGAGGCCTTGATCGAGTCTGTCGGTGATTCCGGAAGCATCCTGGTGTATTCTGCGTATGAAGCCGGGCTCATTCGCCAACTGGCGGACACGTTTCCTGAGTTCAAATCCGCCCTTCGAGAGATCGAGAAACGGCTGTGGGATCTGCTGCCTGTGATCAAAGACCATTACTACCATCCTGCTTTTAACGGATCCTATTCGATCAAATCGGTCTTGCCGGCGGTGGTGCCATCGCTTGGGTATAGTGACCTGGCAATTCAAGAAGGCGGGCATGCAGCGGCGGAGTATTATCGGATGGTCTTTGTTGAAACCGACTGGGTGGAGCGGGAGACCATACGCGAGGCGCTGTTGCGGTATTGTGCTCGCGATACCTTGGCGATGGTGGAGTTGAGGCGGGTGCTCAAAGGGAAGGCTGAGCGCCAGGGGGAGGAGAAAGTTATGAGAGGGACATGAAGCCATTGCAAAACGGCATCAGGCCCTGTAAGCTCGGCCCAGTCATCGGGCATAGGCTCCTCATCTGCTTGATACTCAACCCAGCCGACGAACTACCATAACGGAGAGGTGCGAGAGCGGCCGAATCGGGCAGTCTCGAAAACTGCTGTCGGGGTAACTCGACCGTGGGTTCGAATCCCACCCTCTCCGCCATACCAGCGTTCAATTGACCCATCGCCTCTTCATAACAAAACAGCGTGGGAGTTATGTTGTGGAAGGTGGAAATGACAATTCGGTCAATTCGGCTTTCTCAAGACCTCGCTTGACCAGCGAAGAGATATCCAGCAGGCGCTCAATTTTCACTACGTCATCCAGACGCGTCTTGGTGCTTGGGTGGGGAGGCACGAAAAGTTTGCAGCAATCCTGGTCCGGTTCAATAGAGGTTTCATAGGTGCCGAGCCGTCTCGCTTCGTCGATGATCTCGCGCTTATCCATGCCGATCAGGGGACGAAGGATCGGCAGTTCCGCTGCGTCTTCAATCGCACAGATGTTCTGAGGGGTTTGTGAGGCGACTTGGCCCAGGCTGTCACCTGTTACCAAGGCCCAGCAGTTCTCTCTCCTGGCCAGCTCCTCCGTGATCCGGATCATCATTCGTCGATATAGTACGATCCGGAACGGCGCCGGTGCAGTCAGGACAATCTCACGCTGGATTTCTCCAAACGGGACGACATAGAGACGTGAGAGATACTGATACTGAGTCAACGTCCGTACAAGGTCACGAACTTTCTCTTCCGATGCTCGGCTGACTAACGGTCGACCGGAAAAGTGTACAAACGTCGCCAGGCAACCACGTTTGATCATGCGGTAGGCGGCAACCGGGGAGTCGATTCCCCCAGAAGTCAGACAAGCCACGTTGCCACTGACACCGGTCGGCATGCCTCCAGGGCCTTCGACTTTCTCCGCTGAGCAGAATGCATCCTTCGTCAGGAGTTCGATGTAGACGGTCAAGTCTGGGTGTTTCAGACTGACGTTCTTGCCAGTTTTCTCACAGATGGCCGCACCGACTGCTTTTTCGATATCCATCGAGGTCAATGCCAATCGTTTATCGGCTCGTTTCGCGGTGACGCGAAAGGTCTCGAACGATCTGGATTTGAGCTCCGCAACCGCAGCAGTGGAGAGTGCCTCAAGATCCGGGTTTTCCAACTGCAATGGAATCACGCGGCCCAGTGAGAAGTTCGCAATGCCGCACACGCGACTAAGCCGGTTCCGAATGAGATCCCTATCCATATCCGGTGGAAGCTCAATGCGGATGCGGCTATGGAGATTCTGGACTTGACGAATGCCCAAATCCTTGAGGGCAGTTCGAATGTTTGTGATGAGGCTTTTCTCGAAGTAGTCTCGATTGTGGCCCTTCAAGGCGAGTTCGTGGTAATGGGCAATGGCGATTCTCATGATGGGCGTGAGACGTGAAAGGTGAAACGTAAAACGTAAAAGGAAAGAGGTGAGAGTGGAGAGTAATACATCGATCTCAAGATTTAGCTCCGATGTGGCGGATGAGTCCACTCAGCATCTTATCCACTCACCCAAGCAGTTCGTTCAATGCATTCCACTCTGCTCTTCCGAGATAGTCAAGTCTCTGCGCAAGCTCGAGGTGAGTGTCTAGTTCGCTGAGCGACCCCTTTGCAATATGGAGAAATTGAATAAACTCCTTTTTAGTTTGTCTGGCCGCTCCTTCGGCGATGTTGCTGGGAATGCTGATCGCAGCGCGTCTCGCCTGATTGGTCAGACCGAATTGCTCTTTGGAAGGGAAACGATCTGTGGCGGTATAGACCTGTTGCACTAAATCAACGGCGGTCGTCCAGGCATCAAGCTTTTTATGAGGCTTGTTCATGCCAGTGTTCTTGTTCTGAACGTTTTACCTCCCACGTCTTACGTTTCACGTGCCGAGCGCTTCCAGGAATCGCTCAGCGTCAATCGCGGCCATACAGCCGGTACCAGCCGCGGTAATGGCTTGACGATACGTTGAATCTTGGACGTCTCCGGCGGCAAAAATACCTGGCACACTCGTGGTCGTGCCCTTGGGGGTTCGAATATAGCCCTTTTCGTCCATGTCGAGTTGACCGGTGAAGAGTGCCGTGTTCGGTCGATGGCCGATGGCGACGAAGACGCCGGCGCATGCGAGGTCTGTTGTCTTGCCGGTCACGACATTCTTGAGCCGCACGCCGGTGACCAGGTCACTGCCGAGGATGTCTTCGACCACGGAATTCCACACAAAGGCAATCTTCTCGT
>JAHBWO010000071.1 GCA_019636945.1 Nitrospira sp.
TCGCCTACTGCTTCCCGTTCTGAAGGGTCTACTGACTGATACACTAACACTTCGACACAAGGCCCAGGTCTTGCGGGATATCCTGTATACAGGGTTGTTGTTCGATGAAGTGCAGCTGTTCGCGCCGGACATACTCTTCGCCCATTTTGCCGGCACTCGAACTAATCTGGCCATGTTTCACTCGTTGCTCTCGGGGGTACCTTACGGATTTAAAATGCATGCCGCCGACGTCTTTACGAGGGTGGGGCTGTTGCGGCTCAAATGCAAACATGCCGCGTGGATCGGGACCATTTCAAATTTCAACCTGACATTTCTAAAGCGAGTCAATCCAGAAATTGATTTTTCCAAGGTCAACATTCACAAATGTGGCTTGCCGCTCGACAGGTTTGCTTATAGTCCCAAAGAGAAGTCAACTGTACCCAGACGAATGGTTGCAGTAGGAAGGATGGTCAGAACGAAGGGGTTTGATACACTGGTCAAGGCGAGCCATGAACTAAGGCAGCGAGGCATTGACCACACTCTGATAATTATTGGCGATGGGCCGCAGCGGCCTGAACTGGAACGATTAATCTCGTCGCTAGGGCTACACGATACGGTGAGGCTTCTTGGATATTGCAGTCCACGTGAAGTTCAAGCCATCTTGGCAGAAGCGGACGCATTCGTCCTGCCGGTCGGTTGGGATCCAATCCTTAAGATTCCGGAGGGGGTCCCGGTAGCGCTCATGGAAGCGATGGCTGTCGGCATACCAGTAGTGAGCGGAAGGACAGCGGGAATTCCAGAGTTGATCGCGGATGGGATGACAGGATTTCTTGCAAACTCAGGTGACCCTTCCGACCTAGCAGAGGTGGTTGATCGAGTATTTTGGCTCCCAAGTGAAGATCGAGGCACGCTCACACTGGCAGCAAGGGAAAAGATTGTTTCCGACCACGACATTGTTTCCCTCACGCATGATCTGCATGTGTCCCTCACACGCTGTGTGCGCTCTCATGGCTAAGATTACCGTACTGACATTTGCCCGATATTATCTTCCTGGGTTCAAGGCTGGAGGCCCAATAAGAACCATCTCAAACATGGTGGAGGCGCTTGGGGACGAATTCGATTTTCGCATAGTCTGTTCGGATCGCGATTTCATGGATGGGTCAGCGTATCGGAACGTTGCCCCCGCGAGCTGGACTCGAGTCGGGAAGGCCTGGGTATATTACACACCTCCTCTCCGATGGAGCATGTGCCGGTGGATGCGCCTACTCCGCGACACCCCACACGACATCGTGTACCTTAACAGTTTGTTTGATCCTCGCTATACTCTGAGTCTCCTTTGGGCCAACCGGATGCGTGGCCCAAAGGCAAGACGCGTCGTACTTGCTCCTCGAGGAGAGTTCTCTAACGGCGCTTTGGGAATTAAATCCTGGAAAAAAATTCCATTCCTAAGGACTGCGAAGCTGCTGGGGCTCTATCAGGACTTGATCTGGCACGCTTCCACACCTGATGAAGCGGCAGATATTCAACAGCGCATGGGAACATCTAACCATGTGGTGGTGGCGAGGAACTTTCCAACCAGGAATTTTTTGAAGACAAGGCCAAACGTTATTCAGGATCCTAACGATGCACTCCGTATAGTCTTTTTATCCCGTATCACACGGATGAAAAATCTCGACTATGCATTGGATGTCCTTTCGCATTCTACAGTGAAAATTCAATTCGACATTTGGGGAACACTCGAGGATCGACAATATTGGCAGGAATGTCAGACTCTGATGCGGAAGATGCCGGCACATGTGACAGTCAAATATTTCGGGGCGGCGGAACACTCAATGGTGGCCAACATCCTGTCCGACTATGACATGCTATTTCTGCCGACCCGGGGAGAGAATTTTGGTCATGTCATTTCTGAAGCTCTATCGGTGGGGACGGCGGTCCTCATCTCGAATCGCACATTTTGGCGTAACTTGAACCACGCGGGAGTCGGCTGGGATTTGCCATTAGAAAATGGAGACGTGGCTTTTCGAATGGCCATCGAAGAGGCGTGGCATAAAGTAAAGGCTTCCCGCCTGGAGTGGCGCCGGACCGTCCTCCAATTTGCCGAGACACAATTCAACGATACCTCGATACTCGAAGCCAATCGTTCAGTATTTCGGCATGCTGCCCATACTCCGACCAAAGGGTCGTGAGTCAGTCGCTTATGCGATTCACGATAGGTGATATTTATGTCTGGACAAAACGTCTACATTTATGGGTCCAATCCGGATCTCTCCTTCATAACAGTCTTTGCCGGAGACTGGGTCGTAATCAAACCCAATTTGGTCAAGGAGGCGAAGGAAACAGATCCCAATGAATGGAGGAGTGTAGTCACTAGTCCGTTTCTCATTCGGCAAGTGTGCGAGCATGTTTGCAGACAGTTAGAAGGAAAGGGACGCGTAACAATTTGCGATGCACCCCAAACGGATTCCTCTTTTGCGCGTATTGCTGAACTACTAGGGCTGTACCATATCGCACAGGACTGCTCTCAAAAGTTTGGGGTAGTGGTGGAGGTGCTGGATCTACGCAACGAGGAGTGGACCAACCATGGTGGGGTGATCACAGAAAGAAAGCGTCTCAAAGGCGACCCCGAGGGGACAGTAGTCTTCGACCTCGAGCGCAGAAGTCTTTTCTATGGATTTAAAGGTGAGGGGAAATATTACGGCGCGGATTATGATTCAGGGGTGGTCAATAGTCATCATCGAGGGGACCTGCAAGAATATCTACTCTGCCGAACCCCGATCCTGGCAGATGTGTTTATAAATATGCCTAAACTGAAGACACACAAAAAGACGGGCGTAACGCTCAGCTTGAAAAACTTAGTCGGAATCAACGCAGACAAAAACTGGCTCCCCCATCATACGGAAGGTTCGCCTCACAAGGGTGGTGATGAATTCCCCGATATGCCAGTAAAACGGAAACTTGAACGTGTGTCCGTCAAAGTCGCCCGCAGCGTGGCTCTTCACATCCCTGGACTTGGCCCTCGACTGGCTCAAAGGATGCGTAGGGCAGGAACTACCGTGTTCGGAGATGGGCGTCATGTGATTAGAAGTGGAAATTGGTATGGAAATGATACCACCTGGCGAATGGTATTGGATCTCAACCGGTGCCTTCTCTATGGAAACAGTGATGGCTCATTACGCGAGGATCGCCCTAAGCGTTATTTCTCCTTGGTTGATGGTCTGGTAGGCATGGAAGGAATGGGGCCGATGCAAGGCGATCCTGTTGAGTCTGGCGTTGTCATTGGCGGTACTGATCCCGTGGCAGTAGATACGGTTTCCGCACGCCTCATGGGATTCGACTGGCGGAAGATCCCGGTCCTTCGTGAAGCATGGCGCCTTCCTTCTCTACCCATCACAAGTCTGACTCCGGAGCAAATTATTGTGCATGCCGATGTCCCTAATTGGAACGGGCCATTTCCTGAGTTTGAACGGGGGTCCTACTTTCGCTACAAACCCCATTTTGGCTGGCAAGGATATATTGAATGGGAAGGTCTATGAACCTTGAATCCTTGTACCTGCGCTTACCGGTTACATTGCAGAACTTGGCCGTCGGAGTTGAAGGGCGCCGAGTTGAAAAGCGACGATACGGAAATGGTTACGATCAAGTCCAGACTGCGGTCCTGACCCGGGACCATTTCTCATATGATCAACTGCAAACTTATCGAATCGAGCGCCTGCGGCTTCATCTGGCCGCTGCGTCACGCACACGCTATTGGCAACGGCGATTTTCTGATCTTGGAATAGATCCCGGTAGATCCGACCCTTTCGAAGCGTTAGACAAGCTTCCCATTGTCGCAAAAGATGAAGTACGAGCTCACCGACAGGACATTTCTGATCCGGCCCTGAACGCACACGATCTCATCTCCGTTCACACCAGCGGTACGACAGGAAGCGGTCTCATTTTTTTTCAGACGCGAGAAATGGAACAAGTTACTTGGGCAACGTGGTGGCGCTATCGGCAATCTCATGGGTTGCGAAAAGGAGAATGGTGTGCATATTTTGGAGGGCGGTCAGTAGTGCCACTATCCCAAACGACATCGCCGTATTGGCGATGGAACCGACCAGGCCATCAGCTATTTTTCAGCGGATACCATCTGAGTGCAAGTACGGCTTCGGAGTATGCCAAAGCCCTTTCCAACTCGCACATCACCTGGATTCACGGCTACCCATCGATGATTGCATTGCTAGCTACCCTTGCAATCGAGCAACGGCTGCAGCTACCCAAGATTAAGGTTGTCACCACTGGCGCAGAAAGCCTCCTTCCTTCACAGAAATCGATCATCGCGGAAGCTTTCGGAGTGCCGGCGATACAACACTACGGCCAAGCCGAAGGTGTTGCTAACATTTCCGAATGTCCAAACGGGAAAATGCATGTTGATGAAGATTACTCTGGAGTGGAATTTGTTCCAGTGGCAGATAATCCCGGCTTGTTTCGAGTAATTGGAACCAATTGGCACAACCAGGCATTTCCCTTACTTCGTTACGACACCGGGGATGTGGTTGTGATCGAACCTGATTCGGTATGCACTTGCGGGAGACTCGGAAGAGTAGTTAGCGTCATTGATGGCCGAGCAGAAGACTATATCGTGCTTCAAAATGGAGCCAAAATTGGAAGATTGGACCATGTCTTTAAGGATATGGTGAATATTCGAGAGGCGCAAATTGTTCAATACAAAGAAGGAAGAATCGTCGTTCGGGTAGTACCGGGACAGCGCTACTCTCTTGCTGATGAGAAGGCGCTCCTAAAGGAGTTAGAAAAGCGCTTAGGACGTGACAGCCAAACTTCCATTAAATGCGTTGACTCAATACCTCGGACAAAATCTGGAAAGTTTCGATTGGTTATTCGGGAGTAACGGCGCATGTTCCATCTGAGCTGAAGAGCCTTCTACTTAGCCGATGAGTTTGTCCATGACTGCTAACGAGGGACTTGTGAAACAGATTCTCCAAAGCCTGAAGACTGGTACAACACACGTGGTAAATGTTCCCTGGCCCCACTCCCAGCCAGGTCATGTGCTGATTCGTTCTTCCTGCACACTCGTATCTGCGGGCACGGAGAAAATGCTCGTCGACTTCGGAAAAGCCAACCTGTTGGACAAGGCACGTCAGCAGCCAGACAAAGTTCGTATGGTGCTGGACAAGGTGAAGACCGACGGGTTGATGCCGACCCTCGATGCCGTCCGCAATAAGTTGGATCAGCCATTACCCATGGGCTACTGCAACTCAGGCGTGGTTCTCGCTATCGGCGACGGAGTCAGTGGCTTATCGATAGGAGATCGGGTTGCATCAAACGGAAAACATGCAGAAATCGTTTCTGTCCCGAAACATCTCTGCGCGAAGGTGCCGGAGACGGTTACCGATGAAGCGGCGGCCTTCACAGTCATCAGCGCCATCGCGCTGCAAGGCATTCGGCTCGTCCAGCCGACCCTCGGTGAAAGCGTCGTCGTAACAGGGCTTGGTCTCATCGGTCTCATTGCAGTCCAACTCCTGCGCGCACACGGATGCCGGGTGCTGGGCATCGACATGGACTCAGCGAAATTGGAAATGGCACGTCGATTCGGTGCTGAAACGGTCGACCTCTCCTGCGGGGAAGATCCGATGGCCGCTGCGACTCGGTTCAGTCGTGGACGTGGGATGGACGCAGTCATCATTACCGCAGCGACGAAGAGCAATGAGCCGATGCACCAGGCCGCTCTCATGTGTCGCAAGCGAGGACGCATTGTGCTGGTCGGTGTAGTCGGCCTCGAGCTCTCGCGAGCGGATTTTTATGAGAAGGAACTGAGCTTTCAGGTCTCTTGTTCCTACGGTCCAGGACGCTATGACCCACTGTATGAGGAAAGAGGACAGGACTATCCGTTGGGATTCGTGCGCTGGACTGAACAACGAAACTTTGAAGCCGTGCTGGACATGATGGCAGACGGGAGGCTGGATGTTGCCCCGCTGATCTCCCACAGATTTGACGTGTCCCGCGCAGAAGAGGCCTATCAGCTGGTAGCGAAGGGGAACGGATACGCGGGAATTCTTCTCCAATACACCGGCGTGAAAGATCAAGCTCCCGACAGTCGACAGACCGCAACCGTACGGCTAACGCCAGAAGCAGCACGTCCAGCACACCCAGTCCACTCAGTTGTGGTAGGAGTTATCGGATCAGGCAACTATGCGACGCAGGTATTGATTCCGGCATTTAAATCGACTTCGGCCGTACTCAAGACGGTCGCCTCTGCCTCAGGCGTCAGCGGGGTGCATGCGGGGAAAAAATACGGCTTTGACGAGACGACCACCGATAGTGCCTCGGTCTTGCAAGACACGTCAGTCAATGCGGTGGTGGTGGCGACCCGGCATGACAGTCACGCCCGTTATGTATGTGAGGCGTTGCAGGCGCAGAAGCATATTTTTGTTGAGAAACCTTTGGCGATCACGCGTGAAGAATTAGGCATGATCGTGACGACCTTTAATGAGACACATGCTGGGATATCACATCCTGTCTCAAACGGAGCAGTGTCTGTAGCGCCTTTATTGATGGTGGGGTTCAATCGACGGTTTGCACCCCAGGTCCAAAAGATTAAAACGTTGTTGAGCGGAGTTCAAGAACCGAAATCATTTGTCATGACGGTGAATGCGGGTGCTATTCCACCGGAACACTGGACCCAAGACCCTGACGTCGGCGGCGGCCGAATCATCGGAGAAGGATGCCATTTTATCGATCTGCTGCGTTTTTTAGCCGCCGCCCCGATCACGACCATGCAGGCAAGCTCGTTGGGCACGCAACGCCGAGGCAGGCAGGCAGACAGCGTCAGTTTTACGCTCGGCTTTGCCGATGGATCGATGGGTACCGTGCACTATCTGGCAACCGGGCATAAATCCTTTCCAAAAGAGAGGCTCGAAGTCTGTTGCGCCGGGCGAATTCTGCAGCTCGACAACTTCAGGAGTTTGCGTGGCTATGGCTGGCCGGGCTTTACTAAGATGAATCTCTGGCGCCAAGACAAGGGGCAGACAGCTTGCGCCGCCGCATTTGTCGATGCGATCCGTTTAGGCGGGACGTCTCCGATTCCGTTCGAAGAGTTACTAGAGGTCACGCGGACGAGTTTCGACATCGTGGATGCACTGGCGTAGTCACCTGCCGTGATGAAGCGATTCCTCCTGTATGTGAATACACTGCGACCCCTTCGTGCGTCGCAGCTCTCCGCACTCATCCGCAAACGTTGGTTGCCAGGCACCCCTCTCCGTTTACGTGTCCGCGACGTGCGACTGCGCGTCGGGGTCAGTATCGGTCCGATCATTTTTTGTGCACACCATTCCGAGAAGGCGTATGCATTCCGCTTCTTGAATCGAGAGAAGAGTTTTCCTGATGGGCAGATCGATTGGGTTAGCGGCGACATGCCGAAGCTCTGGAGATACAATCTACACTATTTCGACTATCTCTCCGAGAGTAGCCGGAGCCGCGATGAAAAAGCGGCGTTGATTTCGAATTGGATTGCGCGTAACACACCTGGCACGCCGGATGCTTGGGAGCCTTATACCCTATCACTGCGGGTGGTGAACTGGATCAAGTTCTTTCTGCGAACGGACACAGTCCTTCATCAGGAATGGCTACACAGCCTGTATGCGCAGGGGCTTTGGCTGGAACACAATCTCGAAGATCATTTGCTGGCCAATCACTACCTCAAAAACGGCGTAGCTCTGTTTTTTGCCGGTATGTATTTCGATGGAGCGGATGCAGACCGCTGGCTTGCGAAAGGACGACAGATTCTTGCCGATGAGTTGGATGAACAATTTCTTCCAGATGGCGGACATTATGAGCGAAGTCCGATGTATCACGCCATCAGCCTGGTGGATTATTTGGATGTCCTGAATCTGATGATTGGATCGCAGCGCATCCTGCACTTTGACGAGCAACCGCATTTCACGACTCGAGTCCATGAAGCCCTAACGTTTCTGGATGATATATGCCTGCCTGACGGCGACATTCCCCTGTTCAACGACGCTGCACTCGGCATTGCGCCGCCATCCGACGACATCCTGACCTATGGCAACCAAATCATGACGTACAAACGCCGGTCTTTTTCCGCCGGCCTCACGACTAGCGAAAAATCACAGACCGGCTACTATGCAATCCGCGATGCCTCGGACATGATGGTGATTGACTGTGCACCAGTCGGCCCGGATTATCAGCCCGGCCACGCCCATGCGGATACGCTGAGTTTCGAACTCGCTGTGAACGGCCGACGCATCATCGTAGACAGTGGAGTCTATGACTACGAACCGGGGCGGCGCAGGACCTATGCACGAAGCACCAGAGCACACAATACGCTCTGCATCGATCAGCAAGACCAATCTGAAACCTGGGGGGTCTTTCGGGTAGCTCGGCGAGCCTATCCAATCTATGGACGCATAACAGGGGACGGAGAAGGTCGTGCAACCTTCGAGGGCGCTCACAATGGGTATGCCAGGTTATCCGGCCGGCTGACGCATTCACGAATCATTGAGTACGTATCACCGGGGGAGTGGACAGTCCGCGACACAGTGAACGGGAAGGGCGTCCATACGATCGAAAGCTTGCTTCATGTCCACCCCGATTACCGCCTTGTGTTGGTGGGGCGGTCTGCGGAGATACGAGATGAGAGGGGCAACGCCATCCTCGTCATCGCGCCGACACCGAACGTGGCGTTGACGATCGAGCCGGGATGGTATTTCCCTGAGTTCGGTCTGGAGTATCCCAACAGTACGCTCATCATGACCTATCGGGGGACCGTACCCGTGACCATAATCTACGGGATGACGAAAATCGATTCGACTCCTCTCTGATTCGCCGGATGTTCCCACTGAGGTGACCCGTGCATATCCTTTTCCTGTCACACTATTTCCCGCCGGAAGTGAATGCGCCGGCCTCGCGGACATTTGAACATTGCCGACAGTGGGTACGGGACGGGCATCGCGTGACCGTCGTCACCTGTGCACCGAATCACCCTCGCGGGAAGGTCTATCCTGGCTATCGCAATAGGTTGTATGCGCGTGAAGAAAAAGATGGGATCACGATCATTCGTGTCTGGACCTATGTGACAGCCAATGAAGGATTTCTCAAACGGACACTGAACTACGTCTCTTATATGGCGGCGGCGATAGTGGCTGCGCCGTTCATTCAGAAAGCCGATATCGTGATCTCCACCTCACCCCAGTTTTTTAACGGGCTGGCAGGGTATGTCGTCAGCCGTATGAAGCGGGTCCCCTGGGTGCTGGAAATCCGGGATCTCTGGCCGGAATCCATTCTCGCGGTGGGTGTCATCAAAAATCCCTTCATCATACATCTCTTGGAATGGTTGGAACTGTTTGCCTACCGACAGGCTGATCGAATCGTGCCGGTCACGGATGCATTCCAACGGTACATCGAAGGAAAGGGGATCCCCAAAGAAAAGATCAGCGTGATCAAGAACGGGGCGGACCTCACGTTATATAAACCGGTCACCGGAACGAACAGGCTGGCTGAATTGCTTGGAGTTCAGGGGAAATTCGTGGCCGCCTATTTGGGCACGCACGGAATGGCTCACCACCTCGAAACCGTACTTTACGCGGCGCAGCGACTGCGCGAATACCCGGACATCGTTCTCATTCTCGCCGGAGACGGTGCCGAGCGCCAGCGACTGGCGGCCTTACGCAATAAACTCGGTCTCGACAATGTCCTCATGCTGGATCAGCAGCCGAAAGAACAAATGCCCTGGCTCTGGGCACTCTCCGATGTCAGTCTCATCCTCCTCAAAAAATCCGATCTCTTCAAGACCGTCATTCCTTCAAAGATTTTTGAGAGTATGGCCATGGAAAAGCCAATTATCCTCGGAGTCGAGGGCGAGAGCGCCGACATTGTCCGTGCTGCGGACGCCGGTTACTGCATTGAGCCAGAAAACACTGAAGAACTTGTTACTCGTTTGATAGAACTACACCGCGACGAGGCTCTCCGCAGAAAATTTGGCACAAATGGCCGCAAACACGTTTGTAGCTATTACGATCGCATCGAGCTGGCAAAACGCTTCGAGGATGCATTGGAAGCAACTCATAGTAAAAAGCGCGGGCAGGCACAGAACTCACCAGGAACGACTCAAAGTTGAGATGAAAGACTTATCACAAAAGGATTTGCCTGGTGCCGAATAGCTCGATCCTTTCAGACCTACCATTTGCATTTCTTGGACTACGTAGTTCTGGCACCTTTAAGTTCACGTTCGTTTCAAAATGACACATACTGAAGGGAATTTCATTCACTTCATGAAACTGCTCGTCCTATTTTCTCATATGTAGAAAAAACGCTTGCGCAGTTTATTGGTTTTGAGTATTGTGCAAAAAATATTCATGATAAGTAGTCGAGTAGGTTGATGCCTCTGCTGCTTATCAGGGAGGTAAATGTTGCGTTCACTTTCCTTCGTGAAGGAGAAACAATGAGCAAGTTCAAACAAAGAATCGGCCGTAGAAGAGTAGTCCTGACGTTTGGAGTTTTGTGCGCTACATTTGGAGCCGTAATTAGTGAGGCGGCAAACATCCCGTTTAGTTTTAGCGGTTCGGTCGCGGAGGTTCACGGTGGCGTCTTTACATCGGGAGGATCAGGGGTGAATGGGTTCGGTTCATCGCTCCCGGTTTCTGGAAGTTTCACCTATAACTCTGCCAATCCAGACATCTTGCCTGGAGATCCCATGTGGGGCCTGTACGCTAACCCCATTCAGAACATGACCGTTAAAGTTGGGAGCTATACAGCAACGTTCTCTCCTGGTTCCAGTGTTATGCAAGTGATTAACAACCCGGGGCTCGGTGACACGTTTAAAGTGACGCTAAATGGATTCACGAATAGCACTGTGAACGGTCTGACGCCAACCACGTTTGAAATGGAGTTGGTCAACCCCAACGGAAGCGTGTTCGCGAATGATCATCTTCCTACCACTCCCCCAAGTCTCTCGTCATTCGCTTCAAATCAATGGCGCCTCGTGTTTAGTGGTGTAGGAAATAGGGTACAGGGAGCGCTTACCTCGCTCGTTCCATTACCGGCATCCGTGTGGTTGTTCGGCGCGGGCCTGATCGCACTGGTAGGGCTGGGTTCGCGTGGCTTGGCGTCACGAAAAGAGTCGTAGATTTGGTTGAAACTCGGCTCCTGTGCTTTAAATGTTTAGACACAAACTTACTCGTCCCGACGCATAGCGATTTCGCGACCTCCTACGGTAACGATACGGCTCACGTTGCTCTCCGCTTCCTCGCCTCTCCCCCGACCGGGGGAGAGGACTAACGTTGCATCCAGGTACCTCAGTGATTGTCATTGGACTACTTACCGTCGTCCTCTTGGGCTACATGTACCTTGACGGCTTGGTGTTCCTATTTTCACAGTGGGGTAGTGACGACTATAGCCATGGACCGTTTGTTCCGATCATCAGCGCAGCAATCATTTGGCAACAGCGTCATCAGCTGGCACTAGTTGGCATGTCTCCATCTTGGTGGGGGCCTCTAGTCGTCCTGACAGGAATTATATTCTACATTATTGGCAACTTGGCGACCCTCTACGTCTTTATCCATGTGTCCTTGTGGTTGGTGATCGTCGGGCTCGCGCTCTCCTTTATTGGGCCGGTTGCTACCTGGAAGATGATATTTCCTTTGGCGTACTTACTGACGAGCATTCCACTTCCGGTATTTTTGTACAACTCGCTCTCCAGTCAATTGCAATTGTGGTCCTCAGCATTAGGCGTGGGCTTTCTTCAGACGATTGAGGTGACGGCATTTCGCGAAGGCAACGTCATCGATCTCGGCACAGTTCAACTGCAGGTCGCCGAGGCCTGCAGCGGTATCCGTTATCTCTTTCCCCTCACCTCGCTGACTCTCCTCTGTGCCTACCTGTATCGCGACCGCCTGTGGAAACGCATCTTGCTCTTGGTATCGGCCATTCCGGTTGCGATCTTCATCAATGGTCTCCGCATCGGCGTCGTCGGTGTGCTCGTTGAGGTATATGGACCGCAAGCAGCCGAAGGATTCCTGCACCTCTTTGAGGGCTGGGTTCTGTTCCTTGCCACTTTGGGCATCCTCCTGCTCGAAATGTGGGGCTTATCGAAAGTTCATCCTCTGCCTGGGGCATCAAGGCTGGCAGAACGCTTCTCCTGGAAAATAGTTCCGGAATCGGAGGAGTCGCGAACGGTCACGTCGACAATGTCACGCGGCAGCGTGCAGCCCAAGATCCCCGCCTATGTCGGGAGCTTGGCCCTGATTCTTTCCGTGGCGCTATTTTTCCCATTGATCGGGGAGCGGCAAGAGATTGTTCCTGATCGTTCGGCTTTTGTCGATTTTTCCATGCGCATCGGCGAGTGGCAGGGAAACCCGCAGCCAGTTGAGCCGCAACTCATCTCGGCCCTTCGGTTCGATGATTATTTGCTCGCCGACTATGAGGCACCGGGAGGTGGGCTTCTCACGCTATACATTGCCTACTACCAATCGCAGCGGAAAGGTCAATCCGCACATTCTCCGCAAAGCTGCATCCCTGGTGGTGGGTGGGAAATTACGTCCCGGAGATCGGTGAATCTGCCGATGAATGGACTCACAGAACCGGTTAATCGTGTGCTCATTCAAAAGGATCAGCACAAACAACTGGTGGTCTATTGGTTCAAACAGCGTGATCGCATTCTGTCGAACGAATACCTGGTGAAACTCTATTTATTGTGGGATGCATTGACCAAACAACGCAGTGACGGGGCCTTGATACGCCTGTCTGCCGCGGTTGATCCAGGCGAAGATGATGAAGCGGTGGAGCATCGATTGCTGCAATTTGCTCGAAGTATTCAACCTCAATTGAGTCGGTATATTCCTGACTAACCATGACCAGTGCTGTCTTTTTCAGTTTCATCACCTCGTTGTTCATTTGCATGGCGTTGATCCCGCCGCTGCAGCTGAATGCCAGTCGCTGGAGCTTCATGGATCTTCCGGGCGACAGAAAGGTCCATGCGAATCCGATCCCGCGGATCGGCGGCATCGCGTTCGGCTTTGCGGCACTTCTCTCCATTTTCTTCTGGGTCCCTCAGGATCCAATCATTCCCCCGGTGTTGATGAGCGCGGCTATCATCCTGGGATTCGGCATTTGGGACGACCGTGCCAACTTGAACTACCGAACCAAACTCGTCGGACAATTGCTAACCGTCTTCGTGGTAGTCGTTATCGGTGGCGTTCACTTTGAACAAATCCCCTTTTTCTACGAAGAAGAAGCGCCGTTCTGGCTGACGCTTCCTGTAACCGTGGTATTTCTGGTCGGTGCTTCGAACGCCATCAACCTTTCCGACGGCCTCGATGGTTTGGCCGGGGGACTAGCGTTTCTGACCTTCGCCGGCATTGCTTATTTGGCTTACCTCTCACACGATCTGACAGTCCTCGTGCTGTCATCAGGTTTTCTAGGCGGACTGCTCGGGTTCTTGCGCTACAACACCTATCCAGCCCGTATTTTCATGGGTGATGCAGGCAGTCAATTGCTTGGATTCTCGATGGGGGTCCTTGTGATCCTGTTGAGCAATCCCTCTCGATATCCATTCCCGGCTTCAATCGGATTGCTTGTGCTGGGATTGCCCTTCCTAGATACGATCGCTGTCATGGGGCAGAGGCTCGCGAGGGGCCGTTCACCTTTCATCGGAGACCGGAACCATGTGCACCACAAGCTTCTGGCACTCGGACTATCCCATCATGAAGCTGTTATCGTCATCTATGCGATTCAGGCGGTGATGGTTGGTTTGGCATACCTGTTGCGTTGGCAGTCCGATGCACTGATTCTTACAATGTATAGTGCTTTTGCCGCCGCGATGTTTGCTCTATTTATCGCAACCGAGCGCGGAAGCATCCTCTTGTCAGGCACTTCGAAGGGGCGCGTCCTATCTGATTCAAAGTTGGCACGTGCGGGCCTTTGGCTCAGCGAAATGGCCCCACGGTTTCTCGCTGTTGTCGTTCCGCTGTTTCTCGTCTTTAACCTGTTTTTACCTGGCAGAGTTCCAATGGATGTAGGGTATGCGGCATTGAGTCTATTTGCCGTTGTATTAATTGGAATGTGGTTTATGCCGCAACACCGCTCTCACTTCGTGCGCGGGGGCCTGTATGTCGGCAGCGCCTTTCTCCTGTACATGGGCGAGCAATCCGACATGCCTGACGTTTGGCCGATCTATGTCACCCAAAATACCTTTTTGGCGCTCATTGCCCTTCTGGTGTTGTTGAGCATGCGGTTCAGCCGCGGCAATCGATTTCAGACCACACCGCTCGATTATCTTATAGTGTTTTTCGCCTTGATCGTACCCTTGCTACCAGAAATGCGCGCCGATATGCCGACGCTGAGCATCCTGGCCGGAAAGTTGATCGTGCTGTTTTTTTCGTTTGAATTATTACTGCATACCTTCGTTGATCGAATCAAACAATTAGGCTTCCTGTCGTTATGGGTCTTGTTTGGATTGGGAGTGAGGGCCTGGTTTTAGCGTCGAGGATGGCATGAAGGTAGAAGCTGGCAGCCATCAACAAACAACCACCAATTCACGGATGATTATCGTCGTGTTGCTGGTGGCACTTATTTTGCCGTCCTGTGGAGGCCCTCAGGAACGAAAAGAGCATTATCGCACTAAGGCACAGGAATACTTCCGCGCAGGAAATTTTCCAAAGGCTCGAGTTGCACTCCGAAACATCTTAAAGATAGATCCGAAAGATGCCGAAGCCTATTTCCTCGTGGCACAGGTCGAAGAGAAAGAGAAAAATTGGCGAACCGCGGTGGCCAACTACCAACAGGTGATAGAGATTGTCCCCGATCACAAAGATGCTCTCATCATCTTGGCGAAATATTACCTTGAGGCCAAGTTGACGGAGGACGTTATCCGAGCGGCGGACAAGGTGTTGACTAAGATGCCGCATGATCCTCAAGCACAAGCGCTAAAGATTGCCGCACTGGCCCAAGAGGGCAAGATCGATCAAGCGATTGTACGGGCCGAAGAATTGGGCCGACGACATTCATCAGAGCCGGACGTTGCAATCCTCTTAGCCACGCTGTATGGGAACAGGCATCGTCTCAAGGAGGCACGGATTACACTTGAACGAGCGCTTCAAGCGCATCCCCATCATCTGGATCTTTTGAACAACCTCAAGACCATCCTGGACAAGACCCACGACGAGAAAGCAACGGCGCAGGTGCTGCGTCAAATGATCGAAGAGGAACCGATGGTGTATGACCATCGACTGAAACTGGCCCGATTTCATGACCAACACCATGGGTTCGATCTTGCAGAGTCAGTATTGCGCGAGGCAGTGCAGGTTTTTCCCGAAAGCGAGCATGCGTGGTTGGCACTGGCCGATTTCTTGAACCTGCGTCGGACAAAAGAAGCCGGAGTGGCGTGCTTGCGCCAGGCTGCTGAACGACTGCCCTATTCTACAAAGATACCGTTCGCGTTAGCTGCGCTCTATGAGTCACACAAGGACCTGTCCGCAAGCAGGCTGGTTTATGAAGACCTGGCGAGAGATTATCGACACAAGCCGGTAGGGTTGGATGCACAGGTCAAGCTCGCACAGCTCGACTTCAGCACCGGACATCGAGTTGACGCTGAAAGACGACTGTCCGATGTGCTACGGGAAAACCCCCGTTCAGCCGAAGGCTTGATTTTGCAGGGAAAAATCGCTCTTATCGTGGGAAACGAAAAAGATGCCGTGCAAGCATTTCGCACGGTACTCCGGGATCAACCCGAATTGGCCCACGTGCACTATTCACTTGGGCAGGCCTATCAGATGACCGGAGACTCGCAATTGGCGCGCGAGAGTTTTGAGCGGGCCATGGCGCTCCAGCCTGATATGGTCGAGTCCAATTTGGCGCTAGCCATATTGGAGAGTCAGAGCGGACAATTTCAGCGGGCCCGAGTGCGCCTGAATGAAATTCTGAAATCTCGTCCCGATCACATCCCAACAATGGAGCGACTCTTTGCCCTAGATCTTGGAGTAGGCAATTTGAACCATGCCGAAGCTACCCTGCGAACCTTACGTGAAGTGCTGGGCGAGACTACCGTGACCATGATGGCGGAGGGCCGTCTTAAAGAAGCCCAAAAGGACTTTGCCAGAGCAACCATGGCTTACGAGCGGGCGGCCGCGATAGCCTCTGATGCGCAAGAACCCTTGTTGGCAGTCGTCCGGCTGGATCTAGATCAAAAACAAACCGAGCGGGCACGTCGACGTCTGGAAACCGTCGTAGCCACCAACCCCGCTCATCCCTATGCCCACGGATTGTTGGGAGAAGTCCTTTCGATAGCCGGCCGACAAGATGCCGCGGCAGCGCAATTCCGTGAGGCAACCAGGAGCAATCCGACCTGGATACTCCCTTGGATAAACTGGGCCACACTGTTGCTCTCACAGGAGCAAGTGGACAGTGCAATCCGAACATTAAGAGAAGGGATCGTGGTCAATTCAACCAGTGAAGAACTGCAGATGCTGCTGGCATCAATTCTGGCACAGCAGGGATCAGTCGACGAAGCCATCGGTGCCTACGACGCCGTGCTACGGATGAATCCCCGTAATGTCCTTTCGGCGAACAACCTAGCCGCTCTTCTGGCTGATTTTAAAGCTGATGCGCCGCATTTGGAACGGGCCTTTCTCTTGAGCCGCAACTTTGAGAAAGAGGCACCGCACCCGTTATTTCTGGATACGCTGGGGTGGGTTCGGTTGAAAATGGGGCATTTGGATGATGCGGTTCGTCTCATGCGGCAAGCGATTGTGAAGGCTCCGGATCTCCCGACCCTCAATTATCACCTCGGTGCGGCGCTGTATCAGTCAGGCCGGAATAGTGAAGCCAAAGTGTACCTCGCAAAAGCGCTCAAGAGTACAGAACAATTTCAAGGGCGACGTGAAGCGCAACAGCTACTCGCCCGGTCGAACGGATAGGAGTCGTCCATTATGCAGCTCGGGTTGAAGATCGTTCGGAAAACCACGTTGGGACTGCTCATCGGAATGTTCCTCATCGCCTCTGTGAGCTGCCAATCTGTTGACACGCGCAGTACATCTCAGGTGGCACCCAATTCCGAGCAGGGGTACCAACTCGGCCCCGAAGATGTCCTGCTCATTTCTGTATGGAAGGACGAGCATCTCACAAGAGAAGTCGTCGTCCGGCCGGACGGCTTGATTTCGTTTCCGCTTGTCGGAGATGTGCCCGCCGAAGGTCGAACGGTGGAGGAACTTCGGATAGATCTCGCCAAACGATTGATTAAATATATTCCTGCTGTGAACCTCACGGTCGCTGTCATCAAGCCGTTGAGTTACAAGGTCTATGTCGTCGGACGAGTGACCAAGCCCGGCGAATTCCTGGTCGGCCACTATACCGATGTGCTCCAAGCATTGAGTCTCGCAGGCGGGTTGACCCCCTTTGCGGCAGAGAACGACATCAAGATCGTGCGTCGAGTAATGGGACAACAACAGACGTTTCCGTTCCGGTACAGCGATGTGCGAAAAGGAATTGATCTGGAGCAAAACATTATCTTGCAGCGCGGCGACGTCGTGATGGTGCCTTAGTTTGCGTGGGACATCTCTGGACAAAACCGGCATTCTTCGAATGAGGATTCCCCTAAGAGAAGAAACTGCGAGTAGCGCATGGGTGTTGCTCGGGTCTTTGCTTTTGTCGGGAATATTTGTGGCAACAAGTTTTGCTACTGAATGGTCTCTGGCACCGTCTCTTACTATGAAGGGATCCTACAACGATAATCTTTTCTTAACTCCACTTCCGCATGATCCAACATATGGTTACTGGCTTTCTCCTGCTGTGGAATTCGCCGGAAAAACAGAACAGCTTGAAGTTATCGGCAAGGCGGCGTTGGACTTTGTTGAGTATTACGGAGGAGAGCCCAACCGATTTACCAATGTAAATCTTCCACTGACTTTACGCTATCGAACTGAGACTGACGAATGGGGATTCAACGGCGGCTTCGTCAGGGACAACACTCTTATGGGAGAACTGCTGACTACTGGTTTGGTTCTTCGATTTACCCAACGGAATCAGTGGACGATGAATCCTTCTTGGACACGCGTGATTACAGAGAAGCTTTCTTTTCAAGGACTTTTTCAATTTTCTGATGCGACGTACCAAAATGGCGTGCGATTCGGTCTCGTAGACTATCAGGTATTCGGGGGCTCTGGTGGATTTCTCTATCACGCGACCGAACGAGATGAGATTCAATTACTGGGCACCTATACCAATTTCCACACGACTAATGCATCCTTTGGATTACGAGCCATGTTTCCAGGAGCTATGTTAAACGTGACGCACGCATTTACAGAAACGATGAAGGGTACGCTCTACGGTGGCCCACGGTTCATCACTTCTACTACGAATCTTGGGGGCGTAAGCCAAGTCACTCGTGACACAATATGGGTGTTTGGTGCTGTTCTAAATAAACGGCTTGAAAATGCCAGTCTGCAGCTCACCCTGGCTCGCGATATTTTTCCAAGCGGTTTTGGTCTATTAGTTCAAACCGAGCGGATAGGCATGCTCGCTTCTTATGATCTGACTGAAAACCTTTCGGTTTCTTTGGACAATTCCGCCTATCTGGTTTCAGCTGCGTCTCCCCTGGCGCGTGGGGGCACCTTGTCTGAAAATCGCCTATTTTATACAACTCCTATGGTTGCTTGGAAATTATCTGAATGGTGGAAGCTGGAGATCTCCTATTCCTACCGTTGGCGAGACGCTGATGGACTACAGGAGCCTGCCATGTCGAACTCAATGATGTTCATGCTCACGTACTTCCCTACGAAGTTTGCGATGTCAAATTAAGATGGTTTGGTGCCTTCTTTAAAGGAGCCAGTTCACAATGCCAGAGCAACAAATGCCTCATGACCAAGAATCGAACATCAATCTTCGTGACTATCTGGCAATGCTTCAACGACGACGATCATCGATTGTTTTGGTTGGAGGTTTGCTCTTCTCTCTTAGTTTTGTGATAGCTATGCTTCTACCAGCAATTTATAAGTCCAAGGCGACAATTCTCATCGAAGAACAAGAGGTTCCAGCAGAATTAGTCCACAGCACCATCACCAGTTATGCCGACCAGCGGATTGAAATGATCAAGCAGCAGGTGATGAGCCGCGCCAGTCTTTGGAAAGTCGTGGAACAATATAATCTGTATCCTGAAATGAGACGCGAAATCCCTACAGAAGGAGTGATCAAGCGGTTCATCAAAGACATTGAAGTAGAGGTCATCAGCGCGGATGTGATCGACAAACGGACGCAGCATGCCACCAAGGCAACCATTGCCTTTACTGTATCGTATAACAGTGGGACGCCAGATACGGCTCAGCGCGTGGCCAACGAATTGACCAGCCTCTTCCTCGGTGAAAACCTCAAGAGTCGCGAGCGGCAGGCCCAGGAAACCACGACCTTTCTCAAACAGGAAGCGGAAAGCCTCGCCGCCCATATCGAGGAGGTTGAAGCCAAACTCTCCAAGTTCAAGCAGCGGGCCAGCGGCGCCTTGCCGGAACTGATGCCGCTTAACCTCCAGATGATGAATCAGGCCGACCGCGAGTTGGTGGATCTCGACCAGCAGATCCGCAGTCTCCAGGAGCGTAAGAGTTACCTCGAAGGGGAACTGGCCACCATCAAGCCGAACACACCGATTCTTTCCGTGACCGGAGAACGCATTTTGGACAGTGTCGAACGACTGCGTGCGCTTCGCGCCGAATACGCCTCGGCCTCAGCGAATTTTGCTCCAGATCATCCCGACCTGATCAAAATGAAACAGGAAATTGCCGCGCTGGAACGTGAAACCGGTGCCGGACCGGAAGGGGAGGAGATCGCCAAGCAACTCATCGATGCCAAGGGGAGGCTGGCGACGTTGACCGACCGGCTGGGCGCGGAGCATCCCGATGTTTTGCAGACGAAACGAACTATCGCGGCCTTGCAGCAGGACCTCGGACGACTCGGCGCCGGTGCGCTCAACCGGAACCAGCCACGGCCTGAAAACCCGGCCTACATCAACATCCAGGCGCAGCTGAACTCCGTGGTCTCCTCACTCGACGGGCTCAAGAACAGCCGTACGATCGTGAAACGGCGGCTGGAGGACTATGCCACCCGTGTGGAACGAACCCCGGAACTGGAGCCGGACTATCTGGTCCTGATCCGTGATCGCGATACGTCTGCCCAGAAGTACCAGGACATCCGGTCCCGGTTGCTGGAAGCCAAGGTCTCGGAAGGATTGGAAGTCCAACGTAAAGGCGAACGGTTCTCGCTTATCGATCCCCCCGGTTTGCCTGAGAGCCCCGAAAAACCGAATCGGAAAGCCATCGTCTTGTTAGGTTTCATTCTGGCAATGGCGGGTGGCGCCGGAGCCGCCGCCCTGGCCGAACATCTCGACCATTCCATTCGAACACCGGAACAATTGTTGCGGGTCACA
>JAHBWO010000072.1 GCA_019636945.1 Nitrospira sp.
GGGAATGGTGCCGATACGCTCGTCGGGGATTTTCTCAATGATCCCATCGGTGGCGACGATTGGCTAGATGGAGGGACTGGTAACGACACGTTGATGGGTGGGTGGGGTGATGATGTCCTCTTTGGTGGGGCTGATAAGGATTTCTTGCTGGGGAATGAGGGGCATGATGTGCTGGATGGGGGCAGTGGAGACGACGAACTGCAGGGCGGCAGCGAGGCAGATGTGCTCTGGGGTGGAACCGGGATCGATCGGCTATTTGGTGATGATGGCAATGATCAACTATTCGGGGGCGACGACAATGATTTCCTATTGGGTGACGCCGGCGCTGATACGTTGGTGGGCGGTGCCGGAGATGACCAGCTTCAGGGTGGTGACGGGGAGGATATCCTGATCGGTGGAGCGGGAACAGACACGCTCATGGGCGGGGCCGATGCCGATACCTATGTATTCAATCTGGGCGATGGGGTCGAATCGATTCAGGACACACCGGGTGAGGGCAACAAGATCGTATTCGGGGCAGGAATTTTCGCAGAGAACATCAGTGTCGGCATCGGCTCTCTCGTGGTCCGGGTGGGACTGACCGGCGACGCGATTCATATTCAAGGGTTCGATCCTGCCACTCCCATGGTGCCAGTGGGAATCGAGACCTTTGAGTTTGCCGACGGAACCACGCTGACCCAGGCGGATCTTGTTGCCAGGGGGTTTGATCTTATTGGCACAGCTGGAAACGATACTTTAAACGGTAGTGAGACCTACAGAACCCTCTATGGCCTCGACGGGGATGATTTCTTGACAGGGGGAAACCTCGACAATGTGATCCACGGCGGGCAGGGCCGAGATGTCATGTTTGGCAACGGGGGGAGTGATCAACTCCTTGGTGGAGTAGGCGATGATGTCATACAGGCTGGGGCTGGCAACGATGTCTTGAACGGCGAGGCAGGGAATGATTCGTTAGAGGGTGAGGCCGGTGACGATGTGCTTGATGGTGGTGCCGGAAATGATCAGCTGTCTGGTGGAGAGGGAGCAGACCAGTTGTTCGGCGGTGAGGGAGATGATTTTGTCGTCACCGATGCAGAGGACACGGTTCGAGATGGCGGAGCCGGCATTGATACGATCAGTTTTCAAGGTGTCTTTGGCGTCACCTTTGATCTTGGAAGCTCAAATTTTGAGAATGCGAATGGAACGGAAGGCAATGACACGCTCACCGCCGCCTCCGCAGTTGGCCCTGTGCAGCTCTTTGGCAACGGAGGCAGCGATGCCCTGACCGGAGGTGATGGCGACGATGTGCTCGTGGGTGGAGAGGTGTTTGTCGGCGAGGGGGCAGCCGATACGCTGATCGGCGGGGCCGGCAATGATCGACTTGAAGGTGGGACTGGCGACGATGCCTATGTGTTTAACCTTGGTGACGGGCAGGACCGGATTATCGATTCGGCTGTGCGTGAAGATCCGTTCGGTGGCGGTGAGGTGGGCGGCGGAGAAACGATTTTCGAAAACAACTGCCTTATTTTTGGTGCGGGGATCGACAGTCAATCGCTACGGCTGAGCGCTGGGCCTGGCGCGATTCCACTCCTCAATGGAATTCCGACGGGCAGTCTTCGTCTGAGCGTGGGAGCGAGCGACTCGCTGATATTCTCCGACTTCGATGCAGCCGATCTCTTTAGCCGGTACACCATCGAATCCTTCGAGTTTGCCGACTCTCCATCGCTGACCTATGCCCAACTGGTGGAAGAGCGAGGCTTCGACATCCTCGGGACGAATGAGAATGAGGGTTTGACAGGGACAGCAGTTGCAGATCGGATCAGCGGATTCGACGGGCAGGATGTGCTCCGTTCCGGGTTCGGGGCCGACACGCTCGACGGTGGGGCTGGTGACGATCAGCTGTTCGGCGGTGCCGGGAATGATTCGTATGTCTTCGGAGTCGGGGCCGGTCAGGACGTGGTGTTTGATCAGGCCGGATTCGACACAATCCGAATGGGTGCGGGGATTGCGCCGACGGATGCGCGGGCTGCCCGGGAAGCGAACGATCTCGTCCTGGCAGTACCAACTACCGGCGAGAGCTTGCGACTTCAAAATTTCTATCTGCACGCTGTCTTCCAAGTGGAGCAGGTGACATTTGCGGATGGGACGGTATGGGATCATGCGCGTCTGCTGGCGAGTACTCGGCGACAGGTCAATGGCACCGACGGCGACGACCTGCTGACGGGCGGCGTCACGGACGACACAATCATGGGCCTGGCCGGTGCCGATTCACTGAGCGGTCAGGCCGGGGATGATGCACTGGACGGCGGGACTGGCGCTGATGTCATGACGGGCGGGTACGGAGAGGATACGTATCTGGTGGATGACATCGGAGATCTTGTGACCGAAGTGATCGGTGAAGGGACGGATACGGTGCTGAGCGGGATCACCTATTCGCTGACGTCCAATGTGGAGAATTTGATTCTGAGTGGGACAGCGACGATTGATGGCACCGGGAATGAACTGGACAATGTGTTGACCGGCAACACCGGAGCCAATGTGCTCACCGGAGGCGCAGGTGACGACACCTATGTGATCGGGGCCGGCGACTTGGTTGTGGAGGCAGTTGGCGAGGGCATCGATACGGTCGTGACCGACCAAAGCTATCTGCTTGGCGCGAATGTCGAGAACCTCACGCTGACAGGGACGGCCGCGCATAACGGCACGGGGAATGGACTGGACAACGTGCTGGCCGGCAATAGCGGACTCAATGTGCTGACCGGAGGCGCGGGGAACGATACCTATGTGATTGGGGCCGGCGACGTGGTGGTGGAGGCAGCCGGTGAAGGCACGGATACCGTTGTCACGGATCAGGATTATGTGCTTGGGGACGCGATAGAAAACCTGAGCCTGACCGGGAATCACTCCGTGAACGGTGTCGGGAATGAGCTGGACAATAGGTTGGCTGGAAACACAGCCACAAATGTGCTGCAAGGTGGGCTTGGCGACGATACCTACTTGGTCGGGTCGGACGACCTCGTGGTGGAGGTGGCGGATGCAGGTACTGATACCGTCGAGGCCGCTGAAAGCTATGTCTTGGGAGCACACATTGAGAACCTTACTTTACTCGATACATTTCCCACTCTTCGTGTTGGACTCACGCCAGGAACCAATGAAAGTGTATCGGTTGGGATGGAAAGTCATTATTCGGGAATCGGTAATGAACTGAACAACGTCCTGACAGGTAATCGTGGCGACAATGTGCTCGAGGGTCTTAGCGGAGACGATGTGCTCAATGGGAAGAGTGGTCACGATACGCTCAAAGGTGGTGAGGGGGCCGATACGTATCTGTTTGGAATTGGAGACGGACACGATCGGATTGAAGACCAAAGCGTGAGCGGCGAGATCGATAGCGTCCAACTGGCGCCGGGGCTGGCACCAAATCACATTGGGGTGGTGCAGTCGGAAAATGATTTGGTCCTGCGGATGCCTGGTTCCAAGGATTCACTGACACTCGCCGATTTCTTCGGCCTTCCGTCCGCAGCGCAAAAAAAAGTACGATTCGAAGATGGCACCGTGTGGGACGAAGCGGCTTTGCGCCAGCTAGGTGCCGATCCTGGACAAGGCGTCACGATTGTCGACACGGACAGCGGCGACAATGTGTTGCTGGGCAGCAGCGGACATGATGTGCTCAGGGGGGGAAGCGGCAATGACACCCTGATCGGGGACGGCGGCAACGATATTCTCAGGGATTCGGCCGGGAACAATGTGTATGACGGAGGGAGCGGCGATGATACTCTCATCGGCAGTGCCGGTAATGACAGCTTCCGGTTCGGCCGCGGGTATGGTCGCGATGTGGTCCTCGTGGATCAACTCTTTAACGATGCCTTCACCACCGATACCGATCACGTTCAGCTGGTGGGACTGAACCGCAGCGATGTCCTCATACAACGGCAATCTTCCGCTTCAGGCCAACTGAGCTTTACGATCACTGTGCTCGATACGGCGGATCAGCTGACCGTGCGGTTTCGAAGCGGTATCTACGGGTTTGCTCCCGCACCGGTCACGCTGAACTTCGCCGATGGCACGAGTCAAGAGCTGGGGCTGTTTACCGATTTCCCCGCTGCGCCACCCCTGACGGTGTTCAGTTCTGTGGACTATGCGCTGGAGGGAGGTGAAGAGCATCTTGTCCTTGTGGATAGCCATAGTTCGGTGGTTCCGAACTCCCGCATAGGAATCGGTAATGGTTTGGATAATGTCTTGCTTGGAAACACCGCCGATAACGTACTCGAAGGCGGTGCCGGGGATGACGTATTGCACGGGGGATTCGCGCGATCGGTAGAGGGTTTCCTCTTCGTCGATTCCGGTAGCGATATCCTGATAGGCGGAGAAGGGAATGATACGCTCATTCCCTTCGGCGATTCCACATTTGCCTTCGACTTTGGAGTCGGTACCGACCTCAATCCATTTAACACGCCGGACGATGTGCTTATTGGTGGGCCTGGAAACGATACCTACTACATTCGGCATGCCGGTCAGACTCTTGTCGAACTGCCTGGGGAGGGCATAGACACAGTGCACAGCACGGTCAGTTATTCCCTGCCTGACAACTTCGAGAATCTCGTCCTGGCTCCCATATTTCATGAAGAGGCAGGATTTGCTTCGCTGACCGGGACCGGCAACGAGTTGGACAATGTACTGATCGGTGGTGCCGGCACGGATTTGCTTAGCGGTGGTGCCGGTCGTGATACTCTGCGCGGAGGACTAAATGCGACGTTTGACGCTAGCGATCCAGCAGCCTTCTCTTCAAGCGATACTTTGATTGGGGGGACGGGCGACGATACCTATCTCTTCAATCTCGGTGACGGCATCGACACAATTGAGGATCTCGCAGGTGTCGGCGAGGGCAACCGGATTCAATTCGGAACGGGGATTACCCGAAACGATCTCACCTTCTCGCAGGATGACGTGGCCCGGACGCTGACTATCGGGGTGGGCGCAAGCGGAACGGACCAGCTCGTGCTCACGAACTTCGACCCGACCAATGCCAATGGCTCGCTCGTGGTTGAAACCCTCGTCTTTGCGGATGGCAGCACGGCAAGTCTCGCCTCCTTGCTGGGCGGGCCGGTCAACCATGCGCCGACGGTGACGACCCCATTGGCTGATCAAACGGTTTTAGAGGATGCACTATTGAGCATCCAGATTCCCACCGACACCTTCGTCGATCAGGATACACACGATGTGCTGGCGTACAGTGCGAGTGTGGCTGACGGGACGGCATTGCCAACCTGGTTGACGTTTGATTCCGTGACCCACACGTTCAGCGGCACTCCAACGAACAGCGAGGTTGATACACTTCATCTAGCCGTGACGGCTACGGACTCGGGTGGGCTCAGTGCCACAAGTTCGTTTGCACTCACCGTGCAGAATGTGAATGATACCCCGACGATGGCGATGCCGCTTGCCGATCAAGCAGTCACGCAAGGCAGTCTCTTTACCTTCATCCTGCCGGCTGACAGTTTTGCGGATGTTGATGCCGGCGATATCCTCACGTACCACGCGACACGACTCGATGGTACTGCCCTGCCAACCTGGCTCACATTTAATCCGAGTACCCGCATGTTCAGCGGGACACCACAAGGTCCGGATATCGGTACCCTCGATGTGCGAGTCACTGCCACTGACAGCGGGACGCTGAGTGTCAGCGATGTGTTTGCCATGACCATCCTGCCGATATTAGGGACCGAGGGGAACGATACCCTCATCGGGGCTGGCGGCGATGACGTCATCCAAGGTCTCGCCGGGGATGATGTGTTGCAAGGACTCGCCGGCAACGATCTGCTCGATGGTGGAGTAGGGAGCGACTCGATGGCCGGCGGTCTGGGCAACGATGCCTATGTCGTGGATGTGGCCGGTGATGTCGTCACGGAAGCCCTGAATCAGGGAACGGATACTGTTTACAGCGGTATCACGTATACCCTGAGTGCGAACATTGAAGATCTAGTCTTGACCGGCACAAGCGTGGTTAACGGAACCGGCAATAGCCTCAATAATAGTCTCACCGGCAACAACGCCAACAATATACTCAACGGTGGAGCAGGCGCCGATAAGATGGTTGGGGGACAGGGCAATGACATCTACGTCGTCGACAATGTGGGCGATGTGGTGACGGAGCTCGAGAACGAAGGCATCGATACCGTGCAGACCGGGCGCACGCATACCCTCGGTGCAAATCTGGAGAACCTCACGCTGACAGGCTCGGCCATGATCGACGGGACTGGGAACTCGTTAGACAACACGCTGAGGGGTAACAGTGTAGCCAACGTCCTCACTGGTGGAGCCGGGAACGATATCTATGTGGTCGGCACCGGCGATACGGTGGTTGAGCAGCTCAACGAGGGCATTGATAGGGTCCAATCTGTTGTGACCTGGACTCTGGCTGCCAATGTGGAGCAGCTCACCTTGACCGGGGCTGCCGCGATCAACGGGACCGGTAACAGCCTCAACAATGTGCTCATTGGCAACAGTGCCCCCAACGTGCTCGATGCTGATAGCGGTGATGACACGCTCAACGGCGGAGCAGGGGAAGATACCCTGATCGGAGGGATCGGCAATGACACCTACATCGTTGACAATGTGGGCGATGTCGTTATCGAGAATATCAATGAAGGCACGGATCTGGTGCAAAGCAGCCTGAGCTATCTCCTCACGACCAATGTGGAGAACCTTACGCTGACCGGCACTGCTGCGATCAACGCGACGGGCAACAGTCTGAATAACGTGCTCGCCGGAAACAGTGGGGCTAACATCCTTGATGGAGCTGCAGGCGCCGATACCATGATCGGAGGGACCGGTAATGATATCTACGTCGTCGATGACGCAGGGGACGCGGTAACCGAAATAGCTAATCAGGGCATCGATACGGTCCAAAGCGCCGTCACCTACGTTTTAGGGATGGAAGTGGAGAACCTGACGCTGATCGGGTCCACGGCCATCGATGGCACCGGCACGGGTCTCAATAATATCCTTGAGGGCAATATTGCTTCGAATATCCTGACGGGATTGGATGGCAATGATAGGCTCGACGGCGGGGCTGGTGCCGATACGCTAGTGGGCGGTGTTGGCAACGATATCTATGTTGTCGATAACGAGGACGACATTGTCACGGAGAACCTCAATGAGGGGAGCGATTTGGTACAGAGCACGGTGAGCTATGCCCTCACGGCCAATGTAGAACACCTCACGCTGACCGGCATCACTGCCATCAACGGCATCGGCAATGCTCTCAGCAACAGGCTTACGGGCAACAGTGCGGCGAATCAGCTGATTGGGGGTCCGGGCAACGACACCTATGTTGTGAGTGTCGGGGACGTCATTATTGAGAATACGAACGAAGGTACGGACACGGTACAGAGTGATGCGAACTGGACGCTCGCGGCCAATCTGGAGCACCTCACGCTGACGGGTACTACAGCGATCGATGCAATAGGGAATACGCTCAATAACACGTTGACGGGAAATAGTGCAGCGAATTTACTGGTAGGCGGAGCGGGAAACGACACGATGCGCGGCGGGTTGGGTAACGATACCTACCTTGTTAATCGTGGTGAGGGTCGGGATGTCATCGTCGAAAATGACAGCACGTCCGGTAACAGCGATCTCCTTCAGTATGGGGCGACGATCAATTCCCTCGATCTCGTCATCAGTCGCCAGGTCAACGACCTGCGGCTGACAGTACATGGTTCAGCAGATCAGCTCACCATCAGAGACTGGTATCTCAGTCCCAATCATCACATTGAGACGGTGCAGGCCGGCGATGGCGCGCTGTTGCTCAGTACGCAGGTTGATCAGTTGATCCAGGCCATGGCTTCGTTCAGTCAGCAGTCCGGCCTGACGTGGGATCAGGCGATCGACCAACGCCCACAGGATGTGCAGGCCATTTTGGCCGCAAGCTGGCAGTAGATGTTGAAGAGGGGAATGGTGAAGCGTGAGGGGGCAGAAGTAAGACCCGAAACCCGACGTCTCCGTTTGTCGCGATCCCACGTATCGCCCGCTCTTATTCGAAGTAACGCTGAACGTACGTGAGTCGTTCAACGTAGAGCAGGTTCTCTCTCATCAGCGTATCTTTTTGGATTCAGTGAATCTAAAAAGATGCGTATCTAAAAAGATTCAGCTCGCATCTCTCCCACATACTCTTGAACCCAATACAACATAATGTATTGAAATTGTTCCAATTGCTGTGCGGCAGATCCAAGATCTGGTGCGCATCGTTCTTGCCTAGTGTTCGGAGATCGAATTTCACAGAAGGGTCTACATGGCAAGGAGCTGGTTGGGTCTGTCGATCCGACGCTGGTGGGCCATACGCTGGGACGCAATAGGCAATCAACTACGAAGGAAGAAGCACAGACTCAGGGGGGTAGGAAGAGAGGAAGGGAACGGCGAGGCTAGACGGATGGTTAGGAGAAGTTGGGCGAAGGAAAGGCCGGGCAGTTTCTGCTCTTAGCCCATGCAGATGGTGGTCGTAACATGAGGGAGATGGACTATGGCGAAAGATGTATCGGACGGTTTTGCGAAAAACGTGATGGGTAGTCATTGGGCCACAGGCCTGGCTGGGGTCTTGGGGCTCATGCTCTGTGTGTCCGGCAATGAGTTAGCACAGGCGACGACAGGCATCGGGCCGTACGTGGTGCCTCAGGTTAAAGATGCTGATAATAATCCCAACAATGGCGTTGAGACCTGGATTGTGGCAGAGGAGACGACCGTTGATATTGGTGGCGGAGTGAAGGCGGATGCGATGACGTTTAAGAGCTGTTCAGATCCACAGCTTAAAGACTGTACCAAGCCTGGAATACCGGGTCCGGAGTTTCGGCTCAAGGTGAACGACCGGGTCATTGTGCATTTTGTGAATAACCTCAAGAAGTCAGGGTTGACGCCAGAAGCGAATGTGTCAGGTATTCACTGGCATGGCATCGAGTTGAACAACGCCAGTGACGGCACGGAGCTGACTCAGCCCGCAGTGGATCCCACAGGCGGTTCGTTCACCTACGATTTCACCGTGACGCGGCCTGGGATCTTTTGGTACCACCCGCATCACCACTCCTCGACCAACCAAGTGGCCAAAGGACTCTACGGATCGATCATTATTGAAGATCCGTATGAGGGCCAGCTCCGGGGGAGTAATCCGTTGGTCGATGGCGTCATCCCTTCGGTAGCCCATACCAAGACGCTGGTGCTGAGCGACATCACGGTCTGCGGTAAGCCTGGCACGAACCCGGCTACCTTTGATAGTAATTTGCCGCACGTCAGTGGTATCCAATCCTGGCAGATCAACTACCAAAATCATATTTTGACGCAATCCCCCCGCATCCTCTGCGATACGTATCCGCTGGATGCAAATGGCGTATATCTGAAGCAGCAGTATCGGAAGGGAGATGTTCCAAACATTCAATCTCCCAGCTTGACCGGTAGCATGAGTGAAGGGTTTACGGTCCTGACCAATGGGGTGAATGTAGGGGGACGGGCTGGAAATCCTCATGTCCCAGGCCCTCTTGGCCCGCTTGCTTCCGGTGCGTCGACGCTTGACGTACAGGGAGGTCAGGGACTGCGGCTGCAAATCATTAATTCCTCACCGGTCCGTTACATGCGCCTGCGCTTGACTGATAGCAACGCTGTGCAAATCCCGCTGGTCCGAATTGGTGGACAAGGGGGGCTGCTCGACAACGCGGTTGTTGAGGGAGGCAGTCCTGGCGGTTTAGACACAAAATATGAGAGCGGCGAAATTCTGCTTCCGCCGGCAGGTCGTGCGGATGTGGTGGCGGCGATTCCGAGAGGTGCCTCTGGGGTACTGACCCTCTGGACTGAGGATTTCCAGCGAGTAGCAGCTACATGGTCGTGGACTCCGACCGTGCCCGTGATGCATCTGAAGGTGACTGATAGTCCGGTGGCTAATTCGTACGTCATTCCTCAAGGGCTGCGTGCGAATTTTGGGAACCAAGCGAGAGTCCCGGTTCTCAATAGCGTAACGGGTGATTTGTTCACCGCGCCGGAAATAGAAGCGGCCGGCGAAAACGGGTCGCCGAACAAAGACATTCAGCTGACGTTCTTTACCAATCTCGGCGCATTTGAGGCGTCGATTGACGGGGTCCCGATGCCGCGTGATTTTGACGGTGGAATGGCCAGCGGCAATCCTTTTTACCTGGAATCGGCCCGTCACGCCATTATCTCCAATGTGATCGAGCTGAAGGTGACCAATACAACGGGGGCACACCATCCGTTTCATTTGCACGGGTTTTCGTTTCAGCCGAAGAGCCTGACCTTAACAGGAGGCCCATCCTACAACTTCCCATACAATGAGTTCCTGGACATTCTGGATGTGCCGGCAAGTAGCACTCTCACGTTCCTGGTCTCCTTGGACGGTCGCCCGATGAAAGGCGAGTTATCGGGGTTGAATGGGGGACTGGGGCGATGGCTGTTCCATTGTCACATCCTTCCTCATGCCACGTTCGGCATGATGTCGGAGCTTCACGTCCACTAGTAGTATTCATGGAAACGAAGGCCCTGTGCGAGCTGCATCTGTTCACACAGGGTTAAACCGAAAAGGAAGGCTTTATGAAAATGCGACAACTCTTTTTGGCTGCACTCAGTATGCTGGTGGGATGGGGCATGGCCGGCCTGGCCCAGGCAGCAGCACCGACCGTCTCATTTGAGGCTGGAGACAGGCCGGGAAACTTTTTTACTTGTTCGAATACCGGTAACTCGGCATCTGGAATCGGATGTGTGCCTGCGTCAATTGGGGGTGCCGGACAGAGATCCCTCGCTGTTATTCGCCCAGGAGAAACAGTGGGGTTTCCCTCGTTTAGCGGAGAAGCCAGCACCATCCATACGGCGCTGAGCTTGATTTACCCCACTGGAGCCTCACATATGCCATTCAAGGCAGCTATCGATTTTCGCAACCCGGCACCGGGCGGGGTGGCTACGGTACAATTGAAAGAGCCGGGCCTGTATGTCTTTATCTGTGATATTCATGTCTACATGTTCGCGGGGGTCATCGTGGATGATCCTGCTACGACGGGTTTGGATCTCGGTAAAAATATTACATTGGTGGCCGGTCCTGGCGATGGCAACGCTCCTCTTCCGTTTCCGACTTACAGCGACTTGGCGATCCGTCTCTTGCGCACTTTCTTTATAATCACCGATCCGACGAATTGGAAAGATTACACCAAGCGCACGTGGTCTCCGGCCTTTCCGGCCGTCCCGGTGCGTGTGTGCTGCGATACAAATGGGAACGATATAGTTGTGGATGATCTCTCTAAGGTGCTTTCGATCGGAACCATCGATCTCAACGCTCGAGATAATAAATTATTTAATCCGAAAACCCCAGCGGTGGGGGAAATCTGGGTCAACACTCAGTTTGAATTGACGGCGGGGAAGTCGAAGCCGGGGACGGCGACGGCCATCAACGGGGCGGACTGGAAGCTCACGAAGAAGGTGGCACTCCCGGCGACTAACATGAACCACCCCCACAACATGTGGACGGATAGAGATCAAAATGTCATCTATCAGACGCAATGGTTCGACGAGCGGTTGTCGGTGTTCGATAGAACGACGGGCGCGTTCATCCGTGAACTGAACGCGGGTCCCGCTCCCTCCCATGTGATGACGAGAGCCAATAACGATCTCGTGCATGTGGCACAGAATGGTGGCAATAACGTGAGGGAGTTTGACACGCTGGCAAATAACAATGTTTTCATTACGGACATCCCGATGACACCGGTACCGGTCGATAACTCCGATATTACTCATGCTGCTCATCCTCACGGTCATTGGATGAGCGCGGATGGGAATAAGATGGTGACGCCGAATGAAAATATCAGCACGTCGACGGTCTATAATTTCCCAGCTGGAAGCATCGATGCCACAATTCCTACCGGAGCTGTGCCGATTGCCACGGGGATGATGCCGGATTCGAGCAAGTATTACGTGGCCAATCTGCTCGGTCACAGCATCTCGGTCATGAATATGGTCACCAACACGGAGATCAAGAAGATTAATTTAATAGCCAATTACAACCCAGTCACCGGAGCGGTGGTGCCGGATCCGGTCTCAAACAAGACGTTTGTGGGCGCCTTGCCGATTCAGACGCCGGTCGACCCAACCGGAACCAATATGGTCACGGCGAATACCTTGACGGGCACTATCACCGTCGTTGATACGAGGCCTGGTTTGCCGACAACAGATACGGTCGTCGCCATGTTGCCCTGTGATCCTGGCTGCCATGGGGTGCAATACGGTGCCAAGAAGGGCGGTGGCTATTACGCCTATGTTGCCAGCAAATTCAGCAACGCGTTGATCGTCGTTGATCCGGACCCGAACGGAGACGGTAATCCGAGCGATGCCGCCATCGTCGGGCGCGTGTTGTTGGCTGGAAAGGCGTCGGCTGTGCAGGACGATAAGGTGCTCGGCAACCCGGGTATGGGCGGACAAGGAGTCTTGCCGGTTCCGGTCATCTACAACGGCTGGGTGCAAAACCTGCCTGCGGCATGGTGCAACAAGCTGTCGCCTTCGCAACGGAACCCGATCAACGGGAACAATAGCAGCGCCATCTGCAAGTAGTTTTGTGAGGAGCCTATCGGCAGCGAGTCCCGCCTGGGGTTTACCCAGGCGGGACGTACGGTGCGGATCGCTGGAAGGCCGATATACTCGGTTGTCTGGTAGATTGTCAGATTGAGGGCTCGGAATGGTAAAGATGGCTGGGGCTCGTTGTGGGCTATCGCCGTGCTGACCGCTGCGGGTCCTGGCGGACCACAACGTGATTCCCTAATGCGGACTCATGGCTCTGCCTGAAAGCAGAATTCTCGCTCTCGGATTGCGTGCTACGGCTGAGTGCTGATGGAACTGCAAGAGTGCCTGTCTCAGCGAAATCACCTACTGTGCATCTGTCTCAATCCGTGAAAACGTTTGGCCATCAGGCGGTGCTATCCTAAGATGGCTGGATGTCAGCCGATGCTGCGCGGGTTCTCTCGTCTCCACTGGATAGCGAACATGCTGCCAGTGCTCTCCTTGAAACAGATACCGGCCTGATCTGCCTCCTGATCCTTGCTCGATTTCATGATCTTCCTGCCGACGGCGCTCAGCTACGGCATCAGTTCGCCCAATCTGGACAGATGCTCTCCGATACGGATCTCCTTCGTGCCGCCAAACATCTCGGGTTAAAAGCTGGGTTAGTGAAGACGAAGTGGAACAAACTGCCCGGGATGCCCTTGCCGGCCATCGCCAAGCGAACGGACGGACGCTATCTCGTCGTGGCCAAACTCGAAGGGGAGAAGGTGCTGGTTCAGGATCCCGTTGAAGGACGCCCCCTTCTGTTCGAACGACAGCAGTTTGAAGGGATGTGGACCGGCGAATTGTTGCTCTGTACAAAGCGGGCCCATGTCCGGCTCCAAGACTTGCAGTTTGACTTCACCTGGTTCATCCCGGCGATTGTCAAGTACCGCACGCTGTTCGGCGAAGTCCTGATTGCGTCCTTCTTCCTCCAGCTCTTTGCTCTACTGACGCCGCTCTTTACGCAGGTGGTCATCGATAAGGTGCTCGTACACAAGGGGTTTACCACGCTCCATGTGTTGGCGATCGGGATGATCACGCTCGCGATATTTGAGGCGCTCTTAGGCGGGCTTCGGACCTATCTGTTTGCCCATACGACGAATCGGATCGATGTCAGCCTCGGGGCTCAGCTGTTCCGCCATGTCCTGGCGCTGCCTCTTTCCTATTTTGAAGCGAGGCGCATCGGCGATACGGTGGCACGGGTCAGGGAGCTGGAGCACATCCGTCAATTCTTGACCAGCCACTCCGTCACGGTGGTGCTTGATGTGCTCTTTACCGTCGTGTTTTTAGCCGTGATGTGGTTCTACAGTTCGACCCTCACGCTCGTGGTGATGGCGTCATTGCCGATCTATGCGCTGTTGTCCGTGGCGATTACGCCGGCGATCAGGGCTCGGTTGCATGAGAAGTTCAATCGGGGCGCGGAGAATCAAGCGTTCTTGGTGGAAGCTGTCAGCGGGATTCAAACCGTGAAGGCCATGGCAGTGGAACCGCCGCTTGTGCGGAAATGGGAAGAGCAGCTGGCCGGCTATGTGCAAGCGAGCTTCCGTGCGACGAGCGTGATGACGATTGCCGGTCAGGCCGCGACTGCCGTGCAGAAGATTACCACGGTGGCCGTGCTGTGGCTCGGAGCCTATCGTGTCATCGGCGGCGATCTCAGTATCGGCCAGTTGATCGCGTTCACCATGCTGGCGGCCCAGGTGACGGGTCCGATTCTACGGCTGGTCAATCTCTGGCAGGAATTTCAACAGGTCGGTATTTCAGTCGAGCGGTTGGGCGATGTGCTCAATACGCAGCCTGAGCCATCCTACAATCCGAACCGGACGACGCTGCCTCAGGTCACAGGGCTGGTGCAATTTGACGAGGTGACCTTTCGGTATCGACCGGACGGTCCGGAGGTCATTCGGAAACTTTCTTGTCGTATTGAGCCGGGCCAGATGATCGGGGTCGTCGGCCGGTCCGGTTCGGGAAAAAGTACGATCGCGAAGCTCTTACAACGGCTGTATGTGCCGGAGCGGGGACGGATCCTTGTCGATGGCGTTGATCTTGCTCAGGTCGATCCGGCCTGGCTCCGACGACAAGTGGGGGTCGTGCTGCAAGAGAACTTCCTCTTCAATGGTTCGGTGCGGAGCAATATTGCGCTGACGGATCCCGGTCTGTCGATGGAGCAGGTGATTCATGCGGCGAAGTTGGCCGGCGCCCATGAATTTATCCTGGAATTATCGGATGGGTACGACACGGTGATCGGTGAGCATGGCTGCACCTTGTCGGGTGGGCAGCGCCAGCGGATCGCTATCGCTCGGGCGTTGGTCGCGAATCCCCGTATTCTTATTTTCGATGAGGCGACCAGCGCGTTGGATTACGAATCCGAAGCGGTGATCCAGCGGAACATGGCGGAGATTGCCAAGGGCCGAACGATTGTGATGATCGCCCATCGACTGAGTACGGTGCGGGCGGCTCATCGTATCTACGTTGTGGAACGAGGCGAGATTGTCGAGCAGGGGGTCGCATGACCATCTGCTCAGCATCGGCGGCGTGTATGCACGATTGCATGCTCATCAGGTCGGTGGCCAAAGGTGAAACGTAAGGGGTGAAGGGTAAACGGTAAACGGAAGAAGTTTCGTGTTGTGGGTGTCTGGTTTCGTCGATGAAGCGATGGGCTGTTTGTCGTCACCCGTAACGTGAAACCAGAAACGCGAAATGCAACTCTGAGGTCTCATGGCGTTCGGTGCGCTGTCACGACAGTGGACGGTGTGGAGGGCCGCTTGGCAGGCAGAATCGCGCCAGATGTCCGGCACGGTCGCTCCGAGTGGGCGTGCTGCAGAGTTTCTGCCGGCGGTCTTAGAAATCCAGCAAGTCCCTCCCTCGCCGATCGGTCGTGCGCTCATCTGGACGATCGCGGCAGCCTTCACTGCGGCGGTGTTGTGGGCCTCATTCGGCCGGATCGACATTATCGCCATCGCACAGGGCAAGATCATCCCCAGCGGCTACTCCAAGATCGTCCAACCTTATGAAACCGGCGTGATCGCTGCCATTCATGTGCAGGATGGACAGGCGGTGAAGCAGGGGGATCTGCTGATCGAGTTGGATGCGACGCTCCATCGCGCCGACCGTGATCGGGCCTCGAATGAACAGCAGGCAGCGAATGTGGACGCTGCTCGGCTACGGGCTCTCATTAAAGGCCAGGCCACCTTCGATGCTCCGGCTGATGCCGATCGCACGTATGTCCTGTTGCAGCAACAGTTGTTGCGTGATCAGCTCGCGGAGTACCAGGCCAAGGTAGCCGCAGCCCAGCACCTTATCGATCAACGCCAGGCTGCGCTGGAGCAAACCAAAGAAAATATTATTCGCTTAGAGGCGACGGTGCCGATGGAGGTGGAGCGGGCTGAGGCCTACAAGAAGTTGCTCGAACATGAGGCCGTGACGAAGATGGATTTTCTCCAGGCTGAAGGGCAGCGGATCGACAAGGCTCAGGAATTGGCCGCACAGAAAAAGAAGTTGGCCCAAGATCGGGCGGCACTCGCTGAGGCGGAACAACACTATCGCGCCATGGTGTCGGAATTCCAACAGAACAAGCAGGCCGAGCTGTCGGTGTTGGAAACCAAGGCGGCCTCGCTCTCGCAAGAGGTGACGAAGGCAGGTCAAAAAGCCGGTCTGCAACGGCTGATGTCCCCGATTGACGGAGTGGTGCAACAGCTCACAGTTCATACCGTCGGCGGTGTCGTGACGCCGGCTCAGCAGTTGCTTATCGTGGTGCCGCGTGAACATCAGGTAGAAGTCGAGGCGCAGGTGGAAAACAAAGATGTCGGCTTTGTGCAAGAAGGGCAGTCGGTCGAGATCAAGATCGAAACGTTTCCGTTCACTCTATACGGAACGATTCCAGGCCATGTCTTGACCGTGTCTCACGATGCCGCGCCTCTTGAAAAGGTCGGACTTGTCTACCTCACGAGAGTCAGTATGGACCGATCGACGGTCCACGTCGACGGCAATCGGATGAACCTATCTCCGGGTATGGCGGTCACGGTTGAGATCAAGACCGGCCAGCGACGGATCATCGAGTATCTGCTGAGCCCCTTGCTCAAAGCGGCACAAGAGAGTCTGAGGGAGCGCTAAGCAAGAGCGCCAAACGTGAGGTGTCAGGGGCAAGGGGGAGGAAGGTAAACGTGAGAGGTGAATGGTGAGAGGGGAGAGGAGGGTGCAGGGGAAACCGTGTCTCGGTGAGCGACGTGGAGTGATGGCCGTCGTCATGCTCGCCCTTGTGGCCACGACGAGCCCGGCTTGGGGGAGGGGTGAGGGGACTCCAGATCAATCGATCCCATTGCCGACCCTTTCATTGACGTTGCGCGACGCCTTGTCCGCCGCAGCAAACAATAACCCCGATGTGCTGCTGTACAAGGAACGGGTTCACGAAGCGAAAGGCCGGGTGCAGACACAGTTGGGAGCCTTGTTGCCTAATCTGTCCGCCGATGTCCGGCAGAGCAGGCGGACACAATTCCTCGGGACCATCGGTCTGTCTCCCATGCGTACTGACCCCTTCAGCATTTTCGACGCCCGGATCAGTGCGACCCAAAATCTGTTCAGTCTCAGCTTGATTCAGCGGTGGCGGGCTTCGCGAGAATCCTTACATATGACTGAACAGGAGGCGGAGGCCAAGAAGTTCGATACGATGGCCAGCGTGGCCTTGGCCTACATGGAAGGGCTGAAAGCCATGGCCCTGATCAAGGCACATGAGTCGAATCAGCAGGTCATGAAGGAGTTACTTGGAACGATTCAACAGCGACAGCGGGGAGGTCTGGCCACCGGCCTCGATATTGCGCGGCTGGAAGCCCAACAGGCTGTGGAGCGGCAGCAGAGTTCCTCGGCAGGGTACGAGCTCGACCATGCCAAATTGAGCCTGATCAATCTGCTCGCATTACCGACGACCAGTGCTGTGGTGCTGACCGATCAGTGGCTCACGGATGTGCCGGAGATTCCACTGTCGCAGAAGGCGGTCGAGGACGCGCTCGGTCAACGTCCCGAGGTGCAGGCGCAATACACCCGCGTCCGTGCATCCGAATTGATGTATGCCTCGATGACGGGGGAGCGGGTCCCGTCACTGGTCGCACAGGGCGACTACGGGCTGGTGGGCAATCGCTGGACTAATACCCTCGATACCTACAGTATGGCGTTGATTCTTCAGATTCCCATCTTCGATGGTGCGCAGCGTGAAGGGCGTATCGCGCAAGCACGAAGTCAGTGGCAGCAAGAGGCACTCCGGATGAAATCAGTGCTCAACCAAGTGACTATGGAAGTTCATGATGCATTGGCATCGCTGACGGCGGCAAAAGAACAGGTGGGGATCGCTCAATCCGGTCTTCAGATGGCGACGAGGGAGCTCGATCTGGCCCGGGAACGCTATGCCGTCATCACTTCCGCCAGCCACTTTGAGTTGACGAATGGACTCTCGGCTGTCGCCCGCGCGCGGGAAAATCTCGTCAACGCAGTCTTTCAACTCAACGCCGCCCGTGTCAATCTGGCCCGCTCGACCGGGAGTCTGCAGACATTGAATTAGCCGATCCCTGTCTGATTATCGGCTCTGTATGGCGACGGATGTGAAGGGCCTGATGCGCCCGTTGCGGAAGAGTCCATTTCCAAAGGCATCGTCAAGATCTGCTCCCGGTGGCTCCTGGGCTGCGCCCGGTCGTGGTGGCCGTGTCTTGATTGATCGACCTTCGAAGGAGGATAATTCGAAGGAGAGGGGTGGTCTATGTCTGTATCCCGAGTTCGAGCGGGGATTCTTGCCGCCGGCATCGCCGCACTGCTCCTCCATTTTCCTACTGAGGTCGCACAGCATGTTCTGTCGCTTGTTCCTCATCAACTATCGACGCCCTTCGAGCTGGAAAATCTTGCCTCGTTAGCACCAGGAACTGTCAGCGATTTCTCACCTCGAGATTCCGATGAATCAGTGTGGAAGGCCGTCCTCACTCGAGTGTTTGGCATGGCGTTGATCGGAGTGCCGGTTTGGTATTTCCTGCAACGTCGAGAGCGCGAGGAAGAGCTTCAGCGGCTCGATCAAGGCTGGGCCGCACGCTTACATGCGCGTAGCGAAGAGTTAATGGCTGTCAATAACGCGCTCGTCAGTGAGGTCTCGAAGCGAATTGATACGGAACAGTCTCTGGAAGCCAATCGGAGGGATCTTCGTCTGCTTGCGTCCCAACTGCTTCGCCTTCAAGAAGAGGAACGACGGCGAATCTCGCGTGATCTGCACGACGATATCAATCAACGACTGGCGCTCTTGTCGATCGACATCGAAATGTTGGAACGGCAGCTCTCACACGAGGCCGTCGGTACCGTCCGTACGATCCGGAGCATTCAGGATCGTATTGTCGAATTATCCGAAGGTGTACGCCGTCTCGCCTATCAGTTTCATCCGTCCATCTTGGATGATTTGGGCTTGTCCATTGCACTCCGTCGCCTCATCGATGATTTTCAGGCCCGAACCGGTCTCGATGCCAGGTTCATCAGCAAAGACATCCCACAGCACCTGGCGCAGGACGTGGTCACATGCTTGTACCGTGTGACCCAGGAAGGGTTGGCAAACATTGCTCGTCATGCCAGGGCACACACCGTGCAGGTTGAGCTGATGCGAGTGCGAGACGGACTGCAACTTATGATACGGGACGATGGGGTTGGGTTTGACGTGAATCATGACGGCGGTCGGCGAGGAAGCCTCGGGTTGTTGAGCATGAAGGAACGGGTCTCCTTAGTTGCAGGGTCTTTCACGATAGACTCGACACCGGGTGAAGGCACACGGATCTGTGCCTGGGTGCCGTTCAAACAGGAGCGTGCATGAGCAAGCCTCGGGTGCTGTTAGCCGATGATCATGCCTTAGTGCTGGAAGGATTCAAAAAGCTGCTTGAAGAGCATTGTCAGGTCGTAGGTTCGGTAGAAGATGGTCGGGCATTACTTGACGCGGCGAAGCGTTTGCAGCCGGACATTGTGGTTCTGGATATTTCTATGCCCAAACTGAATGGCCTGGATGCAGCGCGTCGGTTGCGAAAGATGGTTCCCCAACCACGATTGATTTTTGTGACGGTTCATGCGGATCAGGACTATGTCACTCAAGCCTTCAAGGCTGGCGCCTCAGCCTATCTGCTGAAACGGTCGGCGGGATCCGAGCTGTTACAGGCCATTGATGCGGTGAAGAACGACAATTATTACATCACGTCGTTGATTGCCAAGGATCTGGTCCAAGCCGCAATCGCCGACACGGCGTCGGGGGCCGGCGGCCAGGACCGTTTGCCGATACGCCAGCGAGAGATCTTGCAGCTGGTGGCGGAGGGGTTGACGCTCAAGGAAATCGCGTCAACGCTTGGGCTCTCTCCCAAGACGGTCGAGTATCACAAGGCCAAGCTGATGGAGCAGCTTGGTCTCCATACCACCGCTGAACTGACAAAGTACGCGCTTGCCCACGGTCTCACGTCCTCCTCCGAGTAA